>NZ_JAFEHE010000019.1:0-122931 GCF_016887925.1 Pseudomonas sp. MIL9
TTATACATAGATGCAACCGGGTAGCAGTGTTCAAAAGCGGGTTGAAAGTGGGGGCGAGTCCATACATAGGAGCGAGCCTGCTCGCGATGGTCGTCAACGATAACGCTGGAAGCCTGATACCCCGCGGTGCTCTCAGGTTTTTCGCGAGCAGGCTCGCTCCTACAGTTGACCGGATGTTGTCCAAAAAAATACCCCGCACTTGGCGGGGTATTTTTTTGTTCGACGGTTAAGCCTTACAGCCCGTCGAGCATCGCCTTGTTACGCACAGCACCCTTGTCGGCGCTGGTGGCCAGCAGGGCATAGGCTTTCAGGGCCGTGGTCACTTTACGTGGGCGCACTTCCACCGGTTTCCAGCCTTTCTTGTCCTGCTCGACCCGGCGCGCGGCCAGTTCTTCGTCGCTGATCAACAGGTTGATCGAGCGGTTCGGAATGTCGATCAGCACTTTGTCGCCGTCCTGCACCAGGCCGATGGCGCCACCGGCAGCCGCTTCAGGCGACGCGTGACCGATGGACAGGCCCGAGGTGCCGCCGGAGAAACGGCCGTCGGTGAGCAGGGCACAGGCTTTGCCCAGGCCTTTGGATTTCAGGTAGGACGTCGGGTACAGCATTTCCTGCATGCCCGGGCCGCCTTTCGGGCCTTCGTAGCGAATGATGACGATGTCGCCTTCCTTCACTTCGTCGGCGAGGATGCCGCGTACGGCGCTGTCCTGGCTTTCGAAGATCTTCGCATTGCCTTCGAAGACGTGGATCGACTCGTCCACGCCTGCGGTTTTCACCACGCAGCCATCGAGGGCGATGTTTCCGTACAGCACGGCCAGGCCGCCCTCTTTCGAGTAGGCGTGCTCGACACTGCGGATGCAGCCGTTTTCACGGTCGTCGTCCAGGGTTTCCCAGCGGGTCGACTGGCTGAACGCGGTCTGGGTCGGGATGCCTGCCGGACCGGCCTTGAAGAAGTGATGCACGGCTTCGTCGGTGGTCTGGGTGATGTCCCACTTGGCGATGGCTTCTTCCATGCTGCGGCTGTGCACGGTCGGCAGGTTGGTGTGCAGCAGGCCGCCACGGGCCAGCGAGCCGAGGATGCTGAAAATCCCGCCGGCACGGTGCACGTCTTCCATGTGGTACTTCTGGATGTTCGGCGCGACCTTGCACAGTTGCGGCACGTGACGGGACAGACGGTCGATGTCGCGCAGGTCGAAATCGATCTCGGCTTCCTGGGCAGCGGCCAGCAAGTGCAGGATGGTGTTGGTGGAACCGCCCATGGCGATGTCCAGGGTCATGGCGTTTTCGAACGCCTTGAAGTTGGCGATGTTGCGCGGCAATACCGACTCGTCGTTCTCGCCGTAGTAACGCTTGCACAGCTCGACGATGGTGCGGCCGGCCTGCAGGAACAATTGCTCGCGGTCACTGTGGGTGGCCAGGGTCGAACCGTTGCCCGGCAGTGCCAGGCCCAGTGCTTCGACCAGGCAGTTCATCGAGTTGGCGGTGAACATGCCGGAGCACGAACCGCAGGTCGGGCAGGCGCTGCGCTCGTACTCGGCGACTTTCTCGTCAGAAGCGCTGGAGTCGGCGGCGATCACCATGGCGTCGACCAGGTCGAGTCCGTGGGAGGCGAGTTTGGTCTTGCCGGCTTCCATCGGGCCGCCGGAAACGAAGATCACCGGGATGTTCAGGCGCAGGGCGGCCATCAGCATGCCAGGGGTGATCTTGTCGCAGTTGGAGATGCAGACGATCGCGTCGGCGCAGTGGGCGTTGACCATGTATTCCACGGAGTCGGCGATGATCTCGCGGCTCGGCAGCGAATACAGCATGCCGTCGTGGCCCATGGCGATACCGTCATCGACGGCAATGGTGTTGAATTCTTTTGCCACACCGCCGGCGCGTTCGATTTCGCGGGCGACCAGTTGGCCCAGATCCTTCAGGTGCACGTGGCCCGGTACGAACTGGGTGAACGAGTTGGCGATGGCGATGATCGGCTTTTTGAAGTCGGCATCTTTCATCCCTGTTGCGCGCCACAGTGCGCGGGCGCCGGCCATGTTGCGGCCGTGGGTGGATGTTTTCGAACGATAATCAGGCATGAAGCACTCCGGGCGGCTAAATCAGGTATCAAAAGGGAAGTGAGCTTCTATTGACGTCTGGAACACCCAGAAATGGCCGTGTGTCCGGAAGTTGCCGAAAACTTTGCGGGATCGCCGCGCGCTTCAGCTTGAGCTCATAAACCCGCCGGGGGATGACTGGCGATGAATGTCGCGATTCTACACGGCTGGTGGCTGGAGGGAATGCCGTGAAGCGTTGATCCGGCATATACGGCACGTGCGGGATGACGACCGGCAGGTGTCATACACCGTCCAGCGCCCTTTGATTCTTGTGGTTGATCAGTGCGTTCAGGCCAAGGCCCGCAAGACTCAATGTCAGAAAAACAATGGCCAGTGTCGTGGTCAGGTCCCCGGACATGAGATTGATCACCACGCTGGTGACGCCGCCGCCCATGAAGATCAGCACGGCGCCGACCGAAGTCGAGGTTCCGGCGTATTGCGGGTGGATGCTCATCGCCCTGTTATTGACGACTGGCCTGGTGATGGTGGTCCCGATCGTGCAGATCAGCATGGACACCAGTACCGCAGCGACAGACAGGCCGAAGTGGTGAATCAGCCACAGCATCAGCACACCCGAAACCGCGATCAGCCCCAGGCCAACAACGATCTGCGTATGGCCTCGCAGGCGTTTGTGCAAGACGTTGGCGACTGCGCCGCCGCTTACGTACGCAACGCCGTACAGCAGCAGCGTCCAGGCGTATTCATAGGGTGAGAGGGCCAGGAGCTCCATGAAAATAATGGGTGACGTCACGATGAACGAAAAATGGCAGGCGAAGGCCAGCGCCGAAATCAGCCAGTAAGCCATGAAGCGTGCATTCGAGCACACATGCCAGTAGGCACTGAAAAATCCCCCGCGCGATGCGGTGCGGATAGCTGGGGGCTCCTTGAGCAGCCAGCAGGCGCTTGACCCTGCTGAAACGGCCAGTGCGACAAACACATAAAAGCTGCCTTGCCAGCCAAGCTGCAATTGCAGCCAGGTCCCGAGCAACGGCGAAATCGAAATGAATACGCCACTGGCGGTCACCATCCAGATCCTCAGTCGCTGCCTTTCCTGGCCCGCGAACAAATCCTGCACCAGTGCCTGTGACAGCGAGAATGCCCCGCAGCCGATTGCCTGGACCACGCGAAAACCCAGGAACCAACGGTATTCACTGGAAACCGCGCATCCCGCCGCGCCAATGGCCGCGATGGCGATACCGCCCAACAACAGCTTCTTGCGGCCCCACATGTCCGATAGTGGGCCAACCAGCATCACGGAGAACGCCAGGCTGACGGCGAACAGACTGACAGACAGGGCCGCCTCGGAAGGCGAAATCCGGAAGGAGGCTGACAGGTCTGGAAAGGAGGGGAGAACCACGTCCAGCGGGAATACGCCCAGCAGGGTCATGGTCATCAGCAGCAGGACGATTAACGGCTTTTCGTTGGCGTCATTGGCGTGCGGCATTCATCAACGCGCTCGTTCCGTGAGGGGTGGACGAGAATTGATTTGATGAAGACGCAAGTCAATGCGGCAGGGCGTGGGCCCTTTCTGAATTTGTTGTAGGAGCGAGCCTGCTCCGGGCGGCGTTCCGACGATGGTGGTCAACGATAACGCGGGGAATCTGATACCCCGCGGTGTCATTGAGTTCATCGCGAGCAGGGCTCGCTCCTACAGTGAATTGTGCGTCAGAGCCAGATGGCGTCCCAGAGTGGATAATTGCCGACACGGTCGACAAGCCCTGCGCGAAGCGGGTTGGCGATGATGTATCGAGCCATGGCTTTCAGATCTTCCTCACGACGCAGGGCTCGGTCGAAGTAGCCCTTTTGCCATACAGGAGCATATAGATCCCGTTTCTGATTGATGAGGCGTGTGCAGCGAGATTTGGTGGCTTGCACCAGCTTCGGCAAGTCACCGTTGTGCAGTTCAATCAACCAGTGGAAGTGATCCGGCATGATCACCCAGGCTATAGACGTGGCATGGCCGGCTTCCTGAGCCCTTCTGAATTCGTGCACCAACAATCGGCCCGTGCGCCAATCCTGGAAGAGAGGTTGTCGTTCATGGGTGACAGCGGTCAGGTGATAGAGGCGACAGGATTGCGAGTGTCGACCTGTGCGTAATCGATGGGCTTTTGGCGTGTTGGACATTCCGTTGTCCTCTTCAATGGTGGGAAGAGAAAACGGTAGGCGTGGGGCGGGAGGTTGTCGTATCGACAGTGGATCAGGATATGTCCTGCACCTGTAGGAGCGAGCCTGCTCGCGATGAACGTCAACGATAACGCGGTGTGTCTGGCTATCCGCGTTGTCTTTGCGTTTTTCGCGAGCAGGCTCGCTCCTACAGGGGGGTGTTAGCTGTTTGGCAGCAGGCGGCAGGTGATGCTCTTGATGTAACGGGTTTCGGCGATGGCCGGGTGTACCGGGTGATCCGGGCCCTGGCCGCCGCGCTCGAGCATCTGGATGTTGCGATCCAGGTGACGGGCGCTGGTCAGCAGGATGTTCTGCAGGTCATCTTCAGGCAAATGCATCGAGCACGAAGCGCTGACCAGGATGCCGTCCTTGGTGAGCAGGCGCATGGCTTGCTCGTTCAGGCGACGGTAGGCGCCTTCGCCGTTCTTCATGTCTTTCTTGCGTTTGATGAACGCCGGCGGGTCGGCCACGATCACGTCGAAACGTTCTTCGCTGGCTTTCAGCTCTTTCAGGGCTTCGAAGACGTCGCCTTCGATGCAGGTCATTTTCTCGGCAAAGCCGTTCAGCGCGGCGTTGCGCTCGACGCCGTCGAGGGCGAAGGCCGAGGCATCGACGCAGAACACTTCGCTGGCACCGAAGGCAGCAGCCTGAACGCCCCAGCCGCCGATGTAGCTGTAGAGGTCCAGTACGCGTTTGCCTTTGGCATAAGGCGCCAGGCGTGCGCGGTTCATGCGGTGGTCGTAGAACCAGCCGGTTTTCTGGCCCTGGATGACCGGCGCTTCGAATTTCACGCCGTTCTCTTCCAGTGCAACCCACTCCGGCACCAGGCCGAAGACGGTTTCGACATAGCGATTGAGGCCTTCGGCATCACGGGCAGCGGAGTCGTTCTTGAACAGAATGCCGCTTGGCTTGAGCACTTGGGTCAGGGCCGCGATCACGTCGTCTTTATGGGCTTCCATGGTCGCCGAGGCGATCTGCACGACCAGGATGTCGCCGAAACGATCGACCACCAGACCTGGCAGCAGGTCGGAGTCGCCGTAGACCAGGCGATAGAAAGGTTTGTCGAACAGGCGATCACGCAGCGACAGGGCGACGTTCAGGCGATGCACCAGCAGCGACTTGTCCAGCGGCAGCTTGATGTCGCGCGACAGCAGGCGGGCGCAGATCAGGTTGTTCGGGCTCATGGCCACGATACCCAGGGGCTTGCCACCTGCGGCTTCGAGGATCGCCTGATCGCCGGCCTTGAAACCGTGCAAAGGGGTCGCCGCTACATCGATTTCGTTGCTATAGACCCACAAATGACCGTTGCGCAGACGACGGTCGGCGTTGGCTTTGAGGCGCAGGCTAGGCAGGGACATGACGTCGCTCCAGAAAAAAGAGCGGGAGTATAGCGTGTTGAGACGTATGCAGGTTCAGCGGTAGACATGCGGCGAGGGCTGTCCGCTCGCGATAACGCCATGTCTGTCGATTTGTCATGTCGAATCCCGCTTTTAGACGCTAGAATCTGCGCCTGGCCCAGAGTGTGTACTTATGTCCCAAGAGCTGACTCCCGAACAGATCCAACAGTCCCTGCAAGGCATTAGCGTGCCCGCTCAACCGCAGATCATGGTGGATTTGCAGATGGAGCAGTACATGCCGGACCCGGATCTGGAGGTGATCGCGAAGCTGATTTCCCAGGACCCAGGTCTCTCGGGCTCCCTGTTGAAAATCGTCAACTCGCCTTATTACGGCCTGACGAACAAGATCGCCTCGATCCAGCGCGCGGTGAACCTGCTGGGCAGCCGTTCGATCATCAACCTGATCAACGCCCAGTCGATCAAGGGTGAGATGAACGATGAAACCATCGTCACCTTGAACCGTTTCTGGGATACGGCCCAGGACGTGGCGATGACTTGCCTGACCCTGGCCAAGCGCACCGGCACCCAGGCTGGCGATGAAGCCTATGCCCTGGGCTTGTTCCACGACTGTGGCGTACCGCTGATGCTCCAGCGTTTCCCCGACTACATGAGCGTTCTGGAACAGGCCTATGCCAATGCCGGCCCCGAGTGCCGGGTGGTGGATACCGAGAACAAAGCGTTCAACACCAATCACGCGGTGGTCGGTTACTACACGGCCAAGTCCTGGCGCCTGCCGGAACATGTGACGGCCGCGATTGCCAACCATCACAATGCCCTGGCGATCTTCAGCGATGAATCGTCGCGCAACAGCACGTTGAAAAACCTGTTGGCGATCCTGAAAATGGCGGAGCACATTTGTGCGTCCTACCGCGTGCTGGGCAACCAGACCGAAGACCACGAATGGAACAGCATCGGGCATCTGGTGCTCGATTACGTCGGTCTGTCGGACTACGACTTCGAAACCCTCAAGCAGACCATTCGCGATCTCGGCACTCACCGCTGAGTGTCGGACCTTCTTCTTTTTCGAGCGCCCGATTCGAGAACACCATGCCTGAACTGCCAGAAGTCGAAACCACTCGTCGCGGCATTGCACCGCACCTGGAAGGCCAGCGTGTCAGTCGGGTAATCGTGCGCGATCGTCGGCTGCGCTGGCCAATTCCCGAAGACCTCGATGTGCGGTTGTCCGGGCAGCGTATCGTGCTGGTTGAACGGCGCGCCAAGTACCTGCTGATCAATGCCGAAGTCGGTACGTTGATCAGTCATCTGGGCATGTCGGGCAATCTGCGTCTGGTGGGGGTCGGCACGCCGGCGGCCAAGCATGAACACGTGGATATCGAGCTCGAATCGGGCCTGGCCCTGCGTTACACCGACCCGCGACGGTTTGGTGCGATGCTGTGGAGCCTCGACCCGCTCAACCACGAATTGTTGATTCGCCTCGGGCCAGAGCCACTGACCGACCTGTTCGATGGCGAGCGGTTGTTCCAGCAATCCCGCGGGCGTTCGATGGCGGTCAAGCCGTTCATCATGGATAACGCGGTGGTGGTGGGCGTCGGCAACATCTACGCGACCGAAGCGCTGTTCGCCGCCGGGATCGACCCCCGTCGCGAGGCCAAAAGCATTTCCCGGGCGCGGTATCTGAAGCTGGCGATCGAAATCAAACGCATCCTGGCCGCTGCCATCGAGCGCGGAGGCACCACGTTGCGGGACTTTATCGGTGGTGATGGTCAGCCGGGCTACTTCCAGCAGGAACTGTTCGTGTACGGCCGTGGCGCTGAACCGTGCAAAGTCTGTGGGACAGAGCTGCGGGAAGTGAAGCTCGGGCAGCGCGCCAGCGTCTTTTGCCCACGCTGTCAGCGCTGACACGCCTGCGGTCTATAGGCAGGGTTCTGTCTGTCCAGCCGGAGTTGGGGAGAGGGTTGAGCGGCGGGAGTTATTCAGTCGGATATTAGGTGCATCTGATGACGTCATCGCGGGCAAGCCCGCTCCCACAGGGTTTAAGCGATCCGTGTGGGAGCGGGCCTGCCCGCGATGGCGTTTGAACAGATATCGAAAGACTCAAGCCTTGCCGGTGATTTTCCGGTACTTCTCCATCAACTGCTCTTGAGTTTCCGGATGGGCTTCGTCCAGCGGAATGCAATCGACCGGGCAGACCTGCTGGCACTGAGGTTCGTCGTAGTGGCCGACGCACTGGGTGCACAGGTTCGGGTCGATCACGTAGATCTCTTCGCCTTGGGAAATGGCGGCGTTCGGGCACTCAGGTTCGCAGACGTCGCAGTTGATGCAATCGTCGGTGATGATCAGGGACATGCTAACTCCAGCCAGGGCGGCAGGCCCGGGCGCAATAAATCAATGCGCGTAATTGTGCCGCATTGGCGCCTGCGTTGCACGCAGGTGCGACGTACTGCAGGAGCCAGCCTGCTGGCGATGAACCCGAGAACGCCGCGGGGTGTCAGGTTTCCCGCGTTATCGTTGACGTCCATCGCAAGCAGGCTCGCCCCTGCAGTGTGCGGGGGTTATTTCTTGAAGCGTTCGGTCAGGGCGTCCGCCACCACAGGGTGCACGAACTTGGTGATATCGCCGCCAAGGGCTGCAATTTCACGGACCAGCGTCGAGGAAATGAACGAATAACGCTCGGACGGGGTGAGGAACAGACTCTCCACATCCGGAGCCAGCTGACGGTTCATGTTGGCCAGCTGGAATTCGTACTCGAAATCCGACACCGCGCGCAGACCACGCAGGAACACGTTGGCATTCTGCTCTTTGGCAAAGTGCGCCAGCAGTGTCGAGAAGCCGACGACTTCAACGTTCGGCAGATGTTTGGTGACCTCGCGGGCCAGCTCCACGCGCTGTTCCAGAGGAAACAACGGGTTTTTCTTCGGGCTGGCGGCGACGGCAATGATCACGTGGTCGAACAGGCGCGAGGCGCGTTCGACCAGATCGCCATGGCCCTTGGTAATAGGGTCGAAGGTACCTGGGTACAACACTCGGTTCATCGCGTCGTCCTGGCGGGAGTGCGTTGGGGAGTCGGATGGTATCGCAGCCTAACCGGTCGGCCAAGTCGCCTGTTGGGTAAGGAAGCACTATAGACGATGGGAATATTCGTCGTTTTCATGAGTTTTTCAAACGTTCGGACAGGGAAGTCGCCAGTTGCGCGGTCAGCCCGTAGACCGACAACTGCGGGTTTGCGCCAATGCTGGTGGGGAATAGCGAGCCGTCGTGTATCGACAGATTGGCCAGTTGATGATGTCGACCGAGGCTGTCGGTCACAGCGGTTTTCGGGTCTTCGCCCATGGCACAACCGCCCATTACATGGGCGCTGCCCAGCCGGGTGCGGTACAGCTCCAGGCTCAAGCCATCGATCAGCATGCGCGCTTCGCCCAGGGTTTTCACATAACGGGCATCGGCGTGCATTGGCATCACCGCCTTGGCGCCACCGGCGAACTGAATCTCGGCCATGCTGTGGAACGCACGGCGCAAGCCTTCCCACACATAAGGCGTCATCTGGTAATCGAGCACCGGCGTGCCATCACCGCGCAACTCGACGGCACCGCCGGGGCTATCCGGGTGAAAACCGTCCCGCAGCAACGCGAGCATGGCGTGAGTGTGGGGAAGGTTGGCCATGTGCTGCGCGTTTTCCTGGCCAAAACCGCCGAGCAGCGTGGTTGCCAATGCGGGGTGCAGCGGCGGGACTTCCAGTTTGTAGGCCATCCTGCCAGTGGTGCCGTCCAGCCATTGGAAATGGTCGGAGTAAATCGACTGCGGTGCCCCGTAAAACGGATTGATCACCTCATCAAACAGCCCGGCGGACATGTTCACCACATGCAGGAAAGTCCGTTTGCCCAGCCGTTTGTGCGGATCAGGCGCGTCGGAGCGCAGCAACAGCGCCGGGCTGTTGATTCCGCCGCCCGCCAGTACGTAATGCCGCGCCTTGACCGTGATGCGGCGCCCTGTGGGTTCGACACAGCGCTCGTCCATCGCCATGCATTGCAGGCCAGTGACCTTGTCGCCCGCCAGAATGAGCTTTTCAGCGCGGGCCAGGTACAGCAACTCGCCACCCTTTTCCAGCGTGGCCGGAATGGTCGTGACCATCATCGATTGCTTGGCGTTGGTCGGGCAGCCCATGCCGCAGTAGCCGAGGTTCCAGCAGCCGCGCACGTTGCGCGGGATCACATGCCAGCTGTAGCCGAGTTTCTCGCAGCCCTTGCGGATCACATCGTTGTTGGCATTGGGCGGAACCCTCCACGGGGCGACCCCCAGGCGCTGTTCCATTTTCTCGAACCACGGCGCCATTTCAGCCGGCGAGTGGCCCTTGACGTTGTGCTCCCTGGCCCAGTGTTCCAGGGTCGGCTCCGGGGTGCGGAAGCTGGAGGTCCAATTGATTAGCGTGGTGCCGCCCACCGCGCGGCCCTGGAGGATGGTGATCGCACCGTCCTTGCTCATGCGGCCGATGCCTTCCTGATAGAGGCTGGCGTAGGCCTGGTCTTCAAGCAGCTTGAAGTCGCTGCTGGTCTTGAGCGGACCCTCCTCGATCAGCAGTACTTTGTAACCGGCTGCGCTGAGGATTTCGGCCGTGGTTCCACCGCCGGCGCCACTGCCAATGATCGCCACATCCGCTTCGAGGCTCAGGTCCTGGGTCAGTTGCGAGCCGTTGTAGGTTTTCCAGCCACGGGCCATGCCTTCGCGGAACGGATCGGGTACGGGCATCTTCGGGTTCTCTTGTTGTTATGGTTTGGATCAGCGGTGTTCATGAGGCCGTCTTCGCGAGCAAAGGGGTACGCGATCCTCTGTGGGAGCGAGCCTGCCCGCGATAGGGTCGACTCGATTTCAAACCGTTGGCGGTCCTGGATACCCGCAATGGGCCCAGGATTCCTTGCGGCCGTACCAGGCCATCATCACCAGTTGCAGTAACGAGCTGTGCCCCATGCGCAACAGGCCCAAGGCGCTGTTCTCCCAGCGATCGAGGAAATGCCGGATCTCAGCGCCGCTGGCGTTTTCCCAACTGCCCCAGATGCCGGTCAGTGGTCCGCGGGTCACGGCCATGCCCAGCACGTCGAACAGTTGCCGGGTCAGCTTGAGCATTTCCGGCGACAGGTGATCAAGGTTGTAATCCAGGCTTTTCAGGGTGCCTTCGACGGCGTCGGGCATCCGTTCGACGGCCACGGCACCCTCGAGCATGACCGGCACCAGTGCCCGCAGAAACAGCAGGTCGCCACTGCGCAAAGACGAAAATCCGCTGGCCGGGATGCTCGACGAGCACCCGCTCAGGCTGGCTCCCAATCCGGCCATGGCAAGAAAGGCGCTGGCGCCGAGGCTGAACTTGAGCAGGCCGCGCCGTGACAGCGCGGGTGTATCGGACAGGCTTGGGCTCATTGTTGTTATTACCCGACGGTGACGATCGTTAGCGGATGAACAGCTTCTGGATCAGTTTCTGAATGGATTTTCCGTACGGCGGGTAGATCAGTTTCGCCGCGTTGAACCGCTGTTTGATCAGCACACCCTTGGCCTTGCTGAAGGTCAGGAAACCTTCGTGGCCGTGGTAATGCCCCATGCCCGAGGCGCCAATGCCGCCGAAGGGCATGTCGTCCTGGGCAACGTGCAGCAGGGTGTCGTTCAGGCACACGCCGCCGGAATGGGTTTCATGAAGCACGCGGTTTTGCTCGCGTTTGTCATAGCCGAAGTAGTACAGCGCCAGTGGGCGAGGGCGCTGGTTGATGTAGGCAAACGCCTGATCCAGATCCTTGTACGGCACGATCGGCAGCAGCGGACCAAAGATTTCGTCCTGCATCACCGTCATGTCGTCGCTGACGTTGAGCAGCAAACTGTGGCCCATACGGCGTCCCTGGCCCTGTTCGAACAGCGGTACCAGCAGCGCGCCTTTGCTGGTGGCATCGCTGATATAGCCATTGAGTCGCGCCAGTTGGCGATCATTGATGATCGCGGTGTAGTCCGGGTTGTTGGCCAGGGTCGGAAAAAACCCGCGAACCGCCTGGCGATAGGCTTCGACGAAAGAACCGACGCGGTCTTCGGGCACCAGCACGTAGTCTGGCGCCACGCAGGTTTGCCCGGCGTTGAGGGTCTTGCCGAAAGCGATGCGTTCGGCGGCGTCCTTGAGGGGCACGTCGTTGGACACGATGGCGGGGGATTTGCCTCCCAATTCGAGGGTAACGGGCGTCAGGTTCTCCGCAGCGGCCCGCATCACGTGTTTACCGATGCTGGTGGCGCCGGTGAACAACAAATGATCGAAACGCAGTCGTGAAAACGCGACCCCGATATCGGCCTCGCCCAGTACCACGCAGACCAGGTCGTCGGGAAAGATTCGTCCCAGCAGGTCCTTGAGCAGCAAGCCGGTGGCAGGCGTGGACTCGCTGAGCTTGAGCATCACCCGATTGCCCGCCGCCAACGCGCCGACCAGAGGCCCGATGGCCAGGTACAACGGGTAGTTCCACGGCACGATCACCCCGACCACGCCCAGCGGCTGGTAAACCACTTTGGCCGAGGCAGGCTGGAAGGCCACGCCGACCTTGCGGCGCGACGCTCGCATCCAGCCTTTGAGGTGGCGGCTGGCGTAATGAATACCATGCAGGCTGGGCATCAATTCGGCGAGCAGGGTTTCATCGGGGCTGCGGTGGCTGAAGTCCTGGCTGATGGCATCAATCAGGGGTTCGCGTTCAGCGCTCAACAGGTCGCGCAATGCCTTGAGCCACTGCTGGCGCTGGGCCGCGGGTGGCATCGGGTTGGCGGCGTAGGCGGCGCGCTGCGCGTTGAAGAGGTTGTGGAGTTCTTCCAGAGGCTGCTGCTGGTCTTGCAGGTAGGAAATTCCAGCGGTCATGGTCGGCTCCGGATTTATTGTAATGAGGCTCGTTTTAGAGTCTATGCTCTAGAAAGTCAAATGGCATCCTGCCGCAGCTTTGTTTTATCCCTGTCCGGTTAGGTCGTAAGATGCTCGTCAACGCACTCTGAATTAAAGCTCAAGCCATGGCCCCAAGGATCAAAACCAGCGAGCGCATCGTGCAGAACAGCCTGGAGCTGTTCAATCAACAGGGCGAGCGCAGCATCAGCACCAATCACATCGCTGCTCACATGGAGATTTCTCCGGGCAACCTGTACTACCACTTCCCCAACAAGCAGGCGATCATCGCCGTGCTGTTCAGTGAGTACGAAAGCCTGGTGGACAGTTTCCTGCGCCCGCCCCAGGGCCGCGCCGCCACGGTGGAAGACAAGCGCTTCTACCTCAAGGAGCTGCTGTCGGCGATGTGGCGCTACCGGTTTTTGCATCGCGACCTCGAACACTTGCTCGACAGCGATGCAGACCTGGCCGGGCGCTATCGGCGCTTTTCCCAGCGCTGCCTGATCCAGGGCACGCACATCTACGAAGGCTTCGTCGAGGCGGGCATCCTGAAGATGGATCGGGTGCAGATCGAATCCCTGACCCTCAATGCCTGGATCATCCTCACGTCCTGGGTGCGCTTTCTGTGCACCACGCGGGAAAACTCCAGTCACCTGAGCGAGCAAGCGATCAAGCGCGGGGTCTATCAAGTGCTGGTGCTGGAGGCCGGCTTCGTCACGGATCAGGCGCGTGATGCGGTCAACGCCTTGTTCGAGGAGTTTTATGTGCCGTTGGCCCAGGCGCTGGAAGAGCTGTGAAGCGCAAAGTGCAGTAGGATCGTCATTCGACAACCTCACAGGAGCCCGTTATGCCCATTGCGCAACTGATCAGCCCGCAAGCGCTGGACCTGAAGAAGGACCAGCCGGGGTTGGTGATTCTGGATTGTCGTTTTGCCCTCGAAGACCCGGATTACGGTCAGCGTAGCTATGCCGAAGGACACATTGCCGGGTCGAGCTTCGCCGATCTCGAGCGCGATCTCAGCGGCAAAGTGGTCAAGGGTGTGACCGGGCGTCATCCATTGCCTGAGCCGGCCGCCCTGATCGAGCGTCTGCAAGCCTGGGGCATCAATGCCGCCAGCGAAGTGGTTTTGTATGACGACGGTCCGGGTGCCTATGCGGCGCGGGCCTGGTGGCTGCTGGCGTGGCTGGGCAAGCGTGAGGGTGTGTTAATCCTCGATGGTGGGCTCAAAGCCTGGCACGCCGCAGGGTTGCCGTTGAGTCTGGATGCGCCGTCCGTCACTCGCGGCACCTTTGCCGGGAGCCCTGACGCCTCACTATTGCTCAGCGCTGAACAGCTGCACAAACGCCTGGGCCAACCCGCGCTGACCTTGCTCGATGCCCGCGCCTTGCCGCGCTTCAAGGGCGAAGTGGAGCCGATCGATCCGATTGCCGGGCACATCCCCGGCGCGCAGTGTGCGGCGTTCACCGACAACCTGGGCAGCGATGGGCGTTTCCTGCCGGCCGATCAGCTCAAGCAGCGTTTTGCGGCGAAGCTGCAAGACCGTTCGCCGACGGAGCTGGTGGCGTATTGCGGGTCCGGTGTGACGGCTTGCCACAACCTGTTTGCGCTGTGCCTGGCGGGTTATCCATTGGGCTCGTTGTATGCCGGGTCGTGGAGCGAGTGGATCAACGAGCCTGATCGCGGCGTCGCCAAAGGCGAATAGTCATCGCAAATCCTTGTGGGAGAGAGCTCGCTCCCACAGGGGCAGGGTGAATTTCAGATTTCAAGACAGGCGCGCACTGCGATACGCCCCTGGCCCCACCCCATACACCTGCTTGAATTGCCGACTCAGATGACTCTGGTCGGCAAACCCCAATTGCGTCGCGACTTCCAGCGGCAAACAACCGTCCTGCAACAGTGCCCGTGCCCGGGCGATGCGTTGTTGCATCAGCCATGTGTGCGGCGGCATGCCGGTGGCGCGGCGGAACACCCGGGCAAAGTGAAAGGGCGACAGGTTCACCGCCGCAGCCAGTTCTTCCAGCGAGGGCGGTGCCGCCAATTGCGTTTGCAGCAAGTCCTTGGCCAATGTCACCGCCCGGTGTTCCTTGCCCGGTTTTCCGGCATCCGGAACCGCTGCGTGACGCTGCAGCAATGAAAGCATCAGTTCACGCCAGGCGGTCTGTTGTTGCAGTGCGGTGGATGGGCTTTCCAGCAAGCGGTGCAATTGGCAGAAGCCATTCACCAGATCCGGATCGCGGTACAGCGTGGCGCCGAACGCCGGCAGGTGACGGGTGGGCAATTCGAGTTCGGCCAGCAGCGACAGGATCTGCCCGCTATCGGGATAAAACGCCCGGTACAGCCAGCCGTCCTCCGTACCCTTGTGGCCCGTGTGCAGTTCGTCCGGGTTGATCAATACCAGCGTACCGCTGCCTGCCAGATGTTCGGTGCCGCGATACCGGTAGCGCTGGGCGCCCGCCATGATCATGCCGATCACGTAGCCGTCGTGCACATGAGGGGCGAAACGGTGTTCGATGTATCGCGCAGACAACAACTCGACCCCGGCCAGTGGCGCGGTCTGCCAGAAGTGGATGGATTCGCCCTGAGGGTTATTCACGGTCTACTCGCGAGCCAGGGTGGCCAGCCACTGTGGGATACGCCGTTCCAGGTAGTACCCCGGTTGCCGGAACGAACCGTCGACAAATCCGACGTGCCCACCCTTGGCCTGCAACTCGAATTGCGTGCAGGCCGATAACTCTTGTGCCTGGGGCAGGCTGTGGGAAAACACGAAGGGGTCATCGGCTGCCTGAATGAGCAAGGTTGGCGTGCGGATTTCGCCCAGGAAGTAGCGGCTCGATGCACGGCGATAGTAGTCCTCGGCATCGGTGAAGCCATTGAGCGGTGCGGTCACCCGGCCATCGAAATCCCAGAATGTGCGCATGTTTTCCAGCGAGCCCAGCGCGGCGAGCGCTGCCAGGCCATCCTCGCGCCCGTCGTGCTGGAACTGCCGCTGCTTGTTCTTGATGTAGGCCAGCATTTCGCGCATGAAGTGCGCCTGATAAACCTTGGAAAAACCCTGGCCGATGCGGTCGGCGCACTGGTCCAGGCGAAACGGCACCGACACCGCCACCGCGCCGAGCAGGCCGCTGGCGCTACCGGTTTCGCCCAGATGCTTGAGCAACACATTGCCGCCCAGGGAATAACCGACGGCATACAGCGGAGCGAGAGGGCGTTTGGCCCGCAGATGCCTGATGGTTTCGGCGAGGTCTTCACTGGCACCGGAATGGTAGCTGCGCGGCAGCAGGTTGGGTTCGCCAGAGCAGCCGCGCCAGTTCAGCGCGACGCTGGCCCAGCCCCGGTCGCCCAGCGCTTTTTGAATCCCGGCCACGTAAGGCGAATTCGACGAACCGGTCAGTCCGTGCAACACCAGTACCAGGGGGGCGTCGACGCTGTGCGGGCCGTGCCAGTCGAGGTCGAGGAAGTCGCCATCCTCGAGCCACAGGCGTTCACGCTCGCGCTCGATGTGTGTGGTTTTGCGCCACAGCGGTCCCCACAAGGTTTGCAAGTGCGGGTTGCCGAGGCCGAAGGCAGGGATGAAGCGTTCTGACGGATGGGACACGATTGTTCTCGAAGCAGCGGCGCGTGCCTTGAAGGAGGCACGCACCTTGTTCAGGCCGATCGATTAGCCGGCAATCTCTGCCATACGTTGCCACAACGAATAATAGACCCGCCCGGACTTTTGCTCCCGGTGCAGGCGCCAGTTGCCTGGCAGGCCCAGGGTCGAGGGTGCGCTTTCGCTTTCGGTATAGACCCAGGCGTCGTCTGCCAGCCACTGACGCTCTTCAAGCAGCGTGCAAACGGCGGGCAACAGGTTCTGGTTGAACGGCGGGTCGAGGAATACCAGGTCGTAGGCAACCGCTGGCTGGGTTTCCAGGTAGCGCAGGGCATCGGCGGTCTGTACCTGGCCGGTGGTGCAGCGCAGCGTACCCAGATGCTCCTTGAGGCTGGACACCGCGAGGCTGCTGGCGTCCAGCGCCTGGCCCATGGCTGCGCCACGGGACAAGGCTTCGAGAAACAGCGCGCCACTGCCGGTGAACGGGTCGAGCACCTTGGCGCCAGGGACGTAGGGTGCCAGCCAGTTGAACAGGGTTTCGCGCACCCGGTCCGGCGTCGGGCGCAGGCCCGGAGCGTCAGGGAAGCTCAGCTTTCGGCTGCGCCATTCGCCGCCGATGATGCGCAGTTGGTTCACGCCGTTATGCACGTTGTGAACCGGTTTTTTAGGACGGGAAGTGGCCATTAATGCTCCGGAACCCCGAGCGGTTGCTCGGCAGGTTTATCAGTAGGGGCCGGTAACGGCTTTTGTGGCACGGTCGGGCCAGCGCTGACGATGACCATTTTGTCCGTGCTCAGGTGTTTGTTCAATGCGGCGCGGACTTGCTCGACAGTCAGGTTCTGCGACTGTTGCATGAAGTCCTCCAGATGACTCAGCGGCAGGTTATAGAAGCCGATGGCGCCCAGTTGGCCGACAATGTCCGCGTTGCTGGCGGTCGACAGCGGGAAGCTGCCGGACAGTTCGCGCTTGGCGTCGTCGAGTTCTTTTTCGGTCGGGCCGGTTTTAAGGTAATCGGCCAGCACGTCCTGCACCAGCTTCAGGGTGCCTTCGCTCATCTCGGCGCGGGTCTGCAGGTTGATCATGAACGGGCCGCGCGCCTGCATCGGGGTGAAGCCCGAATACACGCCGTAAGACAGGCCACGCTTCTCGCGGACTTCGCTCATCAGGCGAGTGCCGAAACCGCCACCGCCGAGGATCTGGTTACCCATGGACAGGGCCGCGTAGTCCGGATCGTCACGGTCGATGCCCAGTTGCGCGATCATCAGGTTGGTCTGCTTGGACGGAAACTCGATGTGGCCGACGCTGGCCTTGGGTTCGGCCGGTTGCGCGATTTTCGGCAAAGCCGGGCCTTTGGGCAGGGCCGCGGAAACCTGTGCCGCAATGGCTTCGGCTTCAGTGCGGGACAAATCGCCCACCAGTGCGATCACTACGTTCCCGGCGGCATAGGCTTTCTGGTGGAACGCGCGCAGTTGCTCCAGGGTGATGGCCGGAATGGTGTTCGCCGTGCCGTCGCTGGAGTGCGCGTACGGGTGATCGCCATACAGGCGATTCATCAATTCGACGCTGGCCAGTTTGCCGGGGTTCTGTTTCTGGTATTCGAAACCGGCGAGCAACTGGTTCTTGATGCGGGTAAAGGAATCAGCGGGGAACGTCGGCTTGCCAACGACTTCAGCGAATAGCTTCAGGGCCGGCTCGCGTTTGTCTGCGGCGCTGAGGCTGCGCAGGGAGGCGACCGCCATGTCTTTGTAGGCCCCGTTGCCGAAATCGGCGCCCAGGCCTTCGAAACCCTGGGCAATCGCGCTGACGTCTTTGCCGGCGACGCCTTCGTTGAGCATGGCGTTGGTCAGCGTGGCCAGACCGGGGGCATCGCCATCCTGGCTGCTGCCGGCGGCAAAGATCAGGCGCATGTCGAACATCGGCAGCTCACGGGCCTCGACAAACAACACTTTGGCGCCTTCGGCGGTGTTCCAGCTCTGGACATCGAGTTTGCGATGGCTCGGCGCCTTGCCGTTGAGCTCGGTCAGCGATTGCAGTTTCTGGCTGGCCTTGGCTTTATCCAGCGCCTCACTGGCAATGGAATCATCAGTCTTGGCGAAATAGAACGCGGCAGAGCCGATCAACATGGCAGCGATCAGGCCCAGCAGGGCCCGGCGCGATTTTTTACGCTCACTCATGAGTCGTCTCCTCTGGCAGAACATGGGCGACGCTGAGACGTTCGCGGGTGAAATACAGCTTGGCGGCTTTCTGGATGTCTTGCGGGGTCACGCTTTCCAGTTCGGCGAGTTCGGTGTCCATCAATTTCCAGGACAGGCCGACGGTTTCGAGTTGGCCGATGGCGGTAGCCTGACTGGTGATCGAGTCACGCTCGTAAACCAGGCCGGCGATGACCTGTGCCCGCACGCGCTCGAGTTCTTCGCTGGACGGCGCGGTGGTTTTCAACTGTTCGAGCAGCTTCCACAAACCGGCTTCCGCCTGCTCGATGGTTTTGTTTTTCTGGCTGTTGGGGGTTGCCGACAGCGTGAACAGACTGTCGCCACGGGTGTAGGCGTCGTAGCTCGACGAAGCGCCGGACACCAGCTCTTCGCCACGCTCCAGTTGGGTCGGGATGCGTGCGCTATAGCCACCGTCGAGCAGGGCGGAAATCAGGCGCAAGGCATTCACCGAGCGTTTGTCTTCGGCGGTGGCAATGCTCGGTACGTTGAATGCCAGCATCAGGCTGGGCAGTTGGGTCTTCACGTGCAGGGTGATCTGGCGCTCGCCGGGCTCGGCCAGTTCCAGCGGAATCTTCGCCGGCGGCACGTCGCGTTTGGCGATCGGGCCGAAGTAACGCTGGGCCAGGGCTTTGACTTCATCCGGGGTCACATCGCCGACCACTACCAGCGTGGCGTTGTTCGGCACGTACCAGGACTCATACCAGTGGCGCAGCTCTTGGACCTTCATGCGGTCCAGATCCGCCATCCAGCCGATGGTGGGCGTGTGATAGCCGCTGGCCGGGTAAGCCATGGCCTTGAAGCGCTCGTAGGCCTTGGACATCGGTTTGTCGTCGGTGCGCAGGCGACGTTCTTCTTTAATGACTTCGATTTCCCGGGCGAACTCATCGGGCGGCAGACGCAGGCTGGCCATGCGGTCGGCTTCCAGTTCGAAGGCCACGCCCAGGCGATCGCGGGCCAGTACCTGGTAATAAGCGGTGAAGTCGTCGCTGGTGAAGGCGTTCTCCTCGGCGCCGAGGTCACGCAGGATCAGTGAGGCTTCGCCGGGACCGACTTTCTCGCTGCCCTTGAACATCATGTGTTCCAGGGCGTGGGACAACCCGGTCTGACCCGGAGTCTCGTAGCTGGAGCCGACCTTGTACCAGACCTGTGAAACCACCACCGGCGCGCGATGATCTTCGCGCACGACGACCTTCAGACCATTGTCGAGGGTGAATTCGTGGGTGGGTTGCGGGTCGGCGGCCAGGGCCGAAAGGGGCAGGCAAACTGTGCTGAGCAGCAGGCCAGCAGCGCGGCGGGCTAGAGCATTCATTCGTTTTTAAACCTTTGGGGCTGTCCGCTTGGTCTTAGCCTAGGCGGGCGAGGAGGTGCTAGGATACTGATCCGTTTTAGCGGCGGCCACGCCTATCAGGCCTTTATGCTTGATCAGGTTGATTGGGTTTACGACGGAAGGTGGATATTTATCAACTGAATTCCGCTTTTTCGCCGATTTTGCTGCTTTAGTCCTATGAGAAGTCGATTTCTTGAGGTGCCGATGAGCACCTCGACAAAATGTTGCGCGTGAACAAGCTGGGTCAATCGCAGTCTGTTCTGCATCGAATATTTATTTGCCGGGGCGCCCGTTGGCGCGTCGCTACCGTGAGATAGCCGTCCCCCATGTTTGGTTCCAACGACGACAAGAAGACCCCAGCTGCGGCTGGCGAAAAGAAAAGCCTGTTCGGATGGCTGCGCAAAAAGCCGCAGGAACCCGCCGTCGAACAGCCACAGCCAATTCCTGAACCAACGCCAGCGCCAGAAGCAGAGACTGCGCCCGTTGTGGTGCCCATCGCCGAGCCGGTGCTGCAACCGGTTGCCGCGCCTGTTGACGAAGCCCCGACCGAATTGCCACAGGCCCCGGTCGCTCAGCCCTGGCTGACGTTGCCGGTGGCGGAAGAGCCGGTGGCCTTGGTCGAAGATGAGCAGGCGCCCCATGTGACGCCGCCGATTCCTGTGCACACGCCAGTGGCGCAAGAGCCGGTTCGGGCGCCAGTGATTGAGCCGGTGGTTGCCGCGCCGGTTGTCAAAGCGCCAGAGCCTGCACCTGCCGTCGTGCCGGTCGAGCCAGTCCGCACCGAAGAAACCAAGGCCGGTTTCTTCGCCCGCCTCAAGCAAGGCCTGTCCAAGACCAGCGCCAGCATCGGCGAAGGCATGGCCAGCCTGTTTCTGGGCAAGAAAGCCATCGACGATGAGCTGCTCGATGATCTCGAAACCCGTCTGCTGACCGCCGACGTCGGGGTCGAAGCCACTTCGGTGATCATTCAGCGCTTGACCCAGAAGGTCGCGCGCAAGGAGCTGGCTGATTCCGATGCCTTGTACAAGTCCCTGCAAGCCGAACTGGCGGCCATGCTCAAGCCCGTCGAGCAACCGCTGAAAATCACCTCGCAAAACAAGCCGTTCGTGATTCTGGTCGTTGGCGTCAACGGTGCCGGCAAGACCACCACCATCGGCAAGCTGGCGAAGAAACTGCAGCTGGAAGGCAAGAAAGTCATGCTCGCTGCCGGTGACACCTTCCGTGCCGCAGCGGTCGAGCAATTGCAGGTCTGGGGTGAGCGCAACAAGATCCCGGTGATTGCCCAGCACACCGGCGCCGACTCGGCTTCGGTGATCTTCGACGCCGTGCAGGCCGCCAAGGCCCGTGGCATTGATGTGTTGATCGCCGACACGGCCGGTCGTCTGCACACCAAAGACAACCTGATGGAAGAGCTGAAAAAAGTTCGCCGGGTGATCGGCAAGCTCGACGCCGATGCACCGCACGAAGTGTTGCTGGTGCTCGACGCCGGCACCGGCCAGAACGCCATCAACCAGGCCAAGCAGTTCAACCAGACCGTCGAGCTGACTGGCTTGGCACTGACCAAACTCGACGGAACCGCCAAGGGTGGGGTGATTTTTGCCCTGGCCAAGCAGTTCGGTCTGCCGATCCGCTACATCGGTGTCGGTGAAGGCATCGACGATTTGCGCACTTTTGAAGCTGAACCCTTTGTCCAGGCGCTGTTTGCCGAGCGGGAGCGTTCATGATTCGTTTCGAACAGGTCGGTAAACGCTACCCGAACGGTCACGTCGGCTTGCATGAGCTGAGCTTTCGAGTGCGTCGCGGTGAATTTTTGTTTGTAACCGGTCATTCCGGTGCCGGTAAAAGTACGTTGTTGCGCCTGCTGCTGGCCATGGAGCGACCCACCAGCGGCAAGTTGCTGCTGGCCGGGCAAGACCTGAGCACCATCAGCAACGCACAGATTCCATTCCTGCGCCGGCAGATCGGCGTGGTGTTCCAGAACCATCAACTGTTGTTTGATCGCACGGTGTTCAACAACGTCGCGCTGCCGTTGCAGATTCTTGGCCTGTCCAAGGCGGAAATCGCCAAGCGTGTGGATTCGGCCCTGGAGCGCGTGGCGCTGTCGGACAAGACCGATCTGTACCCCGGCGACCTCTCCACCGGCCAGCAACAACGCGTCGGCATTGCCCGCGCCATCGTTCACCGTCCGGCTTTGCTGCTGGCGGACGAACCGACCGGTAACCTCGACCCGCGGCTGGCGGCGGAAATCATGGGCGTGTTCGAAGACATCAACCGTTTGGGCACCAGCGTATTGATCGCCAGTCACGACCTGGCACTGATCGCGCGCATGCGCCACCGCATGCTGACCCTGCAACGCGGTCGATTGATCGGCGACGGGGAGGCCGGCGTATGAGTGCAACTCGCAGTCCGAAGGTTTCAGAACGCGTGGCGCCGAAGGCCGCCGATCCGCAACCGACCAAGAAAAAAGGCGACGACGATGATGGCCCGGACTTTGCGACGCTGTTTCGCGCCTGGATCGAAAGCCATCGCGCCAGCCTGCTGGACAGCCTGCGCCGACTGGGTAAGCAGCCCATCGGCAGCTTTTTCACCTGCATGGTGATGGCGGTGGCCCTGAGTTTGCCCATGGGCCTGTCACTTTTGCTAAGTAACGTTGAACGTCTGGGTGGTTCCTGGCAGCGTGCTGCGCAGATTTCGCTGTACTTGCAGCTCGAGGCCAGCCCGGCTGAGGGCGAGGCGCTACGCGCGCAGATCAAGGGCATGCCGGGCGTGGCCGATGCCGAATATGTAGGCCGGGATCAGGCGCTGGAAGAGTTCCAACAGCAGTCCGGCCTGGGCGACGCCCTCAAGGAGTTGCCGGAAAACCCGCTACCCGGCGTGGTCCTGGTGACGCCGAAAGAAGTCGATAAGCCGACACTTGAAGCATTAAGACAAAAACTTTCCGATCTGCCGAAGGTACAGCAGGCGCAGCTTGATTTAGTCTGGGTGGAGCGTCTGGCAGCCATTCTCAAGCTGGGCGACCGTTTTGTCTTCGGTCTGACCGTGCTTCTGGTTTCTGCATTACTTTTGGTGATAGGCAATACCATTCGTCTTCATATTGAAAACCGCCGCACAGAGATAGAAGTGATTAAACTGGTCGGCGGCACTGACAGCTATGTGCGCAGGCCCTTTCTTTATATGGGCGCGCTTTATGGTTTCGGTGCGGGGATTTTTTCCTGGGGCGTATTGGCGTTTGGCCTTGACTGGCTGAATGACGCGGTAGTCGGACTGGCCGGTTTGTACGGCAGTAATTTCGCGCTGGCCGGAGTGCCGGTTGCCGACGGTCTGTCGCTCTTGCTTGGCGCTGTGCTGTTGGGGTATATCGGTGCATGGATTGCGGTCGCACGCCACCTGAGGGAGCTTGCGCCTAAGTAGTATCATTTTGCTCGTATTGACCTTTCAGCGTTTATGGGAACTTGTTCTACGGTTTCTGGTCAATTTTCGCAGTGCTTAACTGCACGAGTTATGTAAGTCGGAGGTTTTTTCGTATGACCAATTCTTTGCAACCTGCATATGCTCTGGTCCCGGGTGCGAACCTGGAGGCCTATGTGCACACGGTGAACAGCATTCCGTTGCTGACGCCGGAGCAGGAGCGTGAACTGGCCGAGAGTCTCTACTATGAGCAGGATCTTGAGGCGGCTCGGCAGATGGTGCTCGCCCACCTGCGTTTTGTCGTTCATATCGCCCGTAGCTATTCCGGCTACGGTCTGGCTCAGGCTGACCTGATCCAGGAAGGTAACGTCGGCCTGATGAAGGCCGTGAAGCGCTTCAACCCGGAAATGGGCGTGCGCCTGGTGTCCTTTGCCGTGCACTGGATCAAGGCGGAAATCCACGAATTCATCCTGCGCAACTGGCG
Organism: Pseudomonas sp. MIL9; assembly: GCF_016887925.1. Taxonomy (NCBI): domain Bacteria; kingdom Pseudomonadati; phylum Pseudomonadota; class Gammaproteobacteria; order Pseudomonadales; family Pseudomonadaceae; genus Pseudomonas; species Pseudomonas sp. MIL9. The sequence continues at coordinate 23,522 of NZ_JAFEHE010000019.1, forward strand.
GATCGTGAAGGTCGCGACCACCAAGGCCCAGCGCAAGCTGTTCTTCAACCTGCGCAGTCAGAAGAAACGCCTGGCCTGGTTGAACAACGAGGAAGTCCATCGCGTGGCGGAAAGCCTCGGCGTAGAGCCGCGGGAAGTGCGCGAGATGGAAAGTCGCCTGACCGGCCATGACATGGCCTTCGACCCGGCTGCCGAAGCTGACGACGACAGTGCTTTCCAGTCGCCGGCCAACTACCTGGAAGACCACCGGTACGACCCGGCCCGTCAACTGGAAGATGCCGACTGGAGCGACAACTCCAATCACAATCTGCACGAAGCGCTGGAAGTGCTGGACGACCGCAGCCGGGACATCCTCTATCAGCGTTGGCTGGCAGAAGAAAAAGCCACGCTGCACGATCTGGCGCAGAAGTACAACGTATCGGCCGAGCGTATTCGTCAGCTCGAGAAGAGCGCGATGAACAAACTCAAGTTGTCGATTGCCGCGTAACCGGCAAGCAGGCAATAAAAAACGCCCCGATCATTGATCGGGGCGTTTTTGTTTCTGGCCTCACACATCCCCAATGTGGGAGCGAGTCTGCTCGCGATGGCGTCGAATCAGACGACATCAATGTTTAATGTGATGATCTCATCGCAAGCAGGCTCACTCCCACAGGGGATACGCAGTGTTACTGAGACCACGGCGCCCGGCGGGAATCGTTCAGTCCAATCAAATAACTGTCCCCCCCCAACTGGCTCATCTGCTGCCGTATCCACCCCGCACGCCGCGAAACGTACGAAGTCGGATGGCTGGCGCTCCACACGCGCGGGTTTGGCAGCACAGCGGCCAATAGACTCGATTGCTGGCGGCTGAGGTTTTTCGCGCTGATGCCAAAGTGATGTCGTGCAGCGGCCTCGGCACCAAATACCCCGTCATCCCACTCGACGCTGTTGAGATACACCTCAAGAATCCGCTGCTTGGGCCAGAACACTTCGATCAGTCCGGTAAACCAGGCCTCCAGGCCTTTGCGCAACCAGCTGCGACCTGACCACAGGAACAGGTTTTTCGAAACCTGCTGGCTCAGGGTGCTGGCGCCGCGAACCGTGCCGCCGAGCTCGTTATGGGCCAGTGCGGCCTGGATCGCCCCGAAGTCAAAGCCCCAGTGCTCCGGGAATTTCTGATCTTCCCCGGCGATTACCGCGACTTTCAGGTCGTCCGAGATTTCATCCCAGGGCTTCCAGGTGCGTTGCAGGTCAATGGGCTCGCCGTTGAACCACGATTCAATCTTGCGTTCGACCATCAATGCCGTGCCCGGTGGCGGCACTACGCGAAAGATCAGCACCAGCAATACGCTGCCGCCCATGAACCAGAGCACGGCCTTCGTGAAACGACGGAAATATATACGCAGCATAGAGATGGCTTGGCCGAACCCGTTGAGCGGGCCATTATACAGACCCTGTTGATTGCGTCTGACTGGAGTTCTTCATGCTGCGTGGCTTTCTGATGCTGGCCGCTTTTTTCGGTTTCACCGGTGTCGGCCTTGGCGCGTTCGCCGCCCACGGTCTGAAAAATCGCCTGAGTGCCGAGTACCTGGCCATTTTCCACACTGGCGTCACCTATCAGCTGGTGCATACCCTGGCATTGCTGGGTGTGGCGCTGCTGGCCACGCAGATTCCCGGTCGGCTGATCACCTGGGCCGGTGCGTCCTTTGCCATCGGCATCCTGCTGTTCTCCGGCAGCCTGTATGTGCTGACCCTGACCGGCTTCAGCAAGCTTGGCATCATCACGCCTTTTGGCGGCCTGGCATTCCTGGTTGGCTGGTTTTGCCTGGGCCTTGCCGCCTGGCGCTTGCAGCTTACCGCTTGACGCTTGTTGCTGACCTTTAGGTCACGATCGGGCTAGAATGCCAGCCCCTAAAAATGATGGCGGCATCCGGCATGCGCATTCAGTTGAACGGCGAATCCTTTGAACTGCCCGACGGTGAAACCGTTGCGGCCCTGCTGACCCGTCTGGACCTGACCGGACGCCGGGTGGCGGTGGAACTCAATCTGGATATCGTTCCGCGCAGTCAGCATGCCGATACCACGCTCAACGACGGCGACAACGTCGAAGTCGTGCATGCCATCGGCGGCGGCTAGCCGTCTGGCCTGCATGAGCCGAAAATTCTGCAAGACCCTCACTCCTACAGAGGATTTCCCATGAGCATCGTTCGTAGCGACAAGCCTTTCGTCCTGGCCGGTCGTACTTACCAGTCGCGTTTGCTGGTGGGTACCGGCAAATACCGTGACATGGAAGAAACCCGCCTGGCCATCGAGGCCTCGGGTGCCGAGATCGTCACTTTCGCCGTGCGTCGTACCAACCTCGGCCAGAACGAGGGCGAGCCGAACCTGCTGGATTTCCTGTCGCCGGATCGCTACACCTTTCTGCCGAACACCGCCGGTTGCTACGACGCAGTCGAGGCCGTGCGCACCTGCCGCCTGGCCCGTGAGCTGCTCGATGGCCACAACCTGGTGAAGCTGGAAGTGCTGGCGGACCAGAAAACCCTGTTCCCCAACGTGATCGAAACCCTCAAGGCCGCCGAATCGCTGGTCAAGGAAGGCTTCGACGTGATGGTCTACACCAGTGACGACCCGATCATCGCCCGGCAACTGGCGGAAATCGGCTGCATCGCGGTGATGCCGCTGGCCGGTCTGATCGGTTCGGGCCTGGGGATCTGCAACCCGTACAACCTGCAGATCATCCTTGAAGAAGCCAAAATCCCGGTGCTGGTGGATGCCGGGGTCGGTACCGCTTCCGACGCGACCATCTCCATGGAGCTGGGTTGTGACGCCGTGCTGATGAACTCGGCGATCGCCCACGCCCAACAGCCGATCATGATGGCGGAAGCCATGAAACACGCCATCGTTGCGGGCCGTTTGGCTTACCTCGCTGGCCGCATGCCGAAAAAACTCTATGCCAGCGCCTCTTCGCCGCTGGATGGTCTGATCAAGTAAGAGCCATTGATGACTGAATCGAACGACACGCCTATCCAGACGGAAGAAGGCGACGAGCGCCAACACCGCCGCATCAAGAGTTTCGTGATGCGTGCCGGGCGCATGACCGAAGGCCAGCAACGTGGCCTGGAGCAGGGCGCACCGCTGTTCGTGCTGCCCCTGGCCGACGCGCCGGTGGACTTCGACCAGGTGTTCGGTCGCTCGGCACCGCGCTCGCTGGAAATCGGTTTCGGCATGGGCCATTCGCTGCTGGAAATGGCGGCGGCTTCTCCGGAGCAGGATTTCATCGGCGTCGAAGTACACCGTCCGGGCGTTGGTGCGTTGCTCAACGGCGTGCTGACCCAGGGTTTGACCAACCTGCGGGTCTACGATTGCGATGCCATCGAAGTGCTCAACCGTTGCGTGGCCGACAACAGCCTCGATCGCCTGATGCTGTTTTTCCCGGACCCGTGGCACAAGAGCCGTCATCACAAGCGTCGCATCGTTCAGGCGTCGTTCGCCGAGCTGGTACGCAGCAAGTTGAAGGTCGGCGGCATTCTGCATATGGCTACCGACTGGGAACCGTACGCTGAATACATGCTGGAAGTGATGAACGTCGCGCCGGGTTATCGCAACCTGGCCGAAGACGGCAAGTGCGTACCGCGCCCGGCCGAGCGGCCGATCACCAAGTTCGAACGCCGTGGCGAACGTCTTGGGCATGGCGTGTGGGATCTGAAGTTCGAAAAACTGGCGTAAAACCTGTGGGAGCGAGCCTGCTCGCGATAGCGGTCTGACTGTCGACGAAGAGGTTGAATGTCAGCCCCTCATCGCGAGCAGGCTCGCTCCCACAGTTGTTTTATGTACAGCCGAAAGTTAGCGGCGGTCAGCGACGACGCCGATGAGCACCAGCACCACCAGCAACACCGGCGCCAGGCTGTAGTTGTTGAATTGGCTCAAGCCCCGAACGATCCACGGCGTGGCGTAGATCAGGGCGGCGCCGCTGCCGATCATGCACAGCAGGGCCATCAGCGGCACGCGCAAGGCGCCAGCGATGCTGCCCAGTCGTTGGTCGACCCAGCCCTTGAAATCCGCGCCGAACAGCACCAGCAGACAGCCCACCAGGGCCAGGGCGATTTCCGAGAGATTGCTGCGGCTCCAGCGAGAAACGGTGGCGAGCAGGTCGAGTACCAGATCCATTCGATTTCCTTATGTCAGAAACTTCTGCAGCAAGTCGTTGAGGAATAGCTGTCCGCGCTCGGTAGCCGCCAGACGTGTCGGTTCGACCTGCAACAGGCCACTTTGTTCGGCTTCGCGACGAGCTTCGGCCAGGCTTTCCAGGGACAGTCCGGTGCGTTCCGGATACAGCCGCGATTCGACCCCTTCGGTCAGGCGCAGGGCATTCATCAGGAACTCGAACGGCATTTCGTCGTTGGTCAGGGCTTTCTCGCCTGCCTGGAAGCTTTTGGCCGGGTTGAGGTAGTCCTTCGGCAGGCGAGTCTTCCAGGTGCGCACGATGCGCCCGTCCGGGTGGCTGAGCTTGCCGTGGGCACCGGCGCCGATGCCAATGAAGTCGCCGAAACTCCAGTAATTGAGGTTATGCCGTGCCGGGCGGCCCGGTTGGGCGTAGGCCGAGACCTCGTACTGCGTGTAACCGTGTTCGGCCAACAGTGCCTGGCCGGCTTCCTGAATGTCCCACAACGTATCGTCTTCCGGCAGCGTCGGCGGCTGGTTCCAGAACACGGTGTTCGGCTCCAGGGTCAGCTGATACCAGGAAAGGTGGGTCGGCTTCAGGGCGATGGCCTGGCGCAGGTCGCTCAGGGCGTCCTCCAGGGACTGATCCGGCAGACCGTGCATCAGGTCCAGATTGAAGTTGTCGAACCCGGCCTGGCGCGCCATGCCGGCGGCTCGCACCGCTTCGTCGCCGTTGTGAATCCGCCCCAGTGCCTCGAGCTTTGCCTGCTGGAAGCTCTGGATACCGATCGACAGGCGATTGATGCCGAGCGCCCTGTAGGCAACGAATTTCTCTTGCTCGAAGGTGCCGGGGTTGGCTTCCAGGGTGATTTCGATGTCGTGGGCAAAGGGGATGCGTTGTTCCACGCCTTTGAGCAGTCGGCCCAACGCGGCAGCGCTGAACAGGCTTGGCGTGCCGCCACCGAAGAAAATCGAGCTCAACTCGCGGCCATAGACAGCGTGCAGGTCCTGATCAAGGTCGGCCAGCAAGGCGTCGACGTACTCTTCTTCCGGCAGCACCGGGCTGGCGGTATGGGAGTTGAAGTCGCAATAAGGGCATTTGCGCACACACCACGGGATGTGGATGTACAGCGCCAGGGGCGGCAGTACCGGCAGGGCCGCCCGAGGCGATTGCGCGGCACCGCCGAAAATCAGCGGCGACGCGGAGCGGTCGTGGGTCATTTCAGGCCCAGACGCTGGCGCAGCAGATCCATTGCGCGGGCGCGGTGACTGATCCGGTTCTTGTCGCCCGGGCTCAGCTCGGCGCTGGAGCAATCGCGCTCCGGCACCCAGAACAGCGGGTCGTAGCCAAAGCCGTGCTCGCCGCTGGCCTCAGTCAGGATGCGGCCGTGCCACAGGCCCTCACAGAGAATCGGCAGCGGGTCTTCGGCATGTCTCACCAGGGCCAGCACGCAGACGAACTGTGCGCCACGCTCGGCCTCGGGCACGTCCTTGAGGACGTCCAGCAGTTTGGCGTTGTTCGCCGCATCGCCCTTGCCATCGGCATACCGCGCCGAGTAGATGCCCGGCGCGCCACCGAGGAAATCCACCGCCAACCCGGAATCGTCGGCCAGCGCCGGCAGGCCGGAAATGCGCGCGGCGTTTCGGGCCTTGAGAATGGCGTTCTCGACGAACGACAGGCCGGTTTCTTCAGGCTCGACCTGGCTGAACTCGCCGATCGAGCGCAGTTGCACCGAGTCGCCGAGCATGGCCTGGAGTTCCTTGAGTTTGCCGGCGTTGTGGCTGGCCAGTACGAGTTGCGTGAAGTTGATCATTCGCCGGGGAAGAGCTCTTGGTTGAAATTGATGGTGTTGATTTTGTCACCGGTCTGCACCTTGATCTCGAAGGTGCGGGTTTCCTGTTGAGGCACAGGATACTGAGCGATGTAGTAAATGGCGCCCTGCTCGGTGATCTGCTTGAAGCTCAAGGGCACGCTCTGGCTGGTCAGGTCTTTGACCGTGCCGGTGACTTGCGCCACCAGCGGCTTGCCGTCCTTGAGCACCGAAATATTGATCACGCCCTGATTCTTGCTGCGAATGAGTTCGGCCGACTTGGCGATGTCCGGCGTCAGGTACGTGGAGTTGAAGGTGTTGTAGTGCACCGTCACGTCGCCAAAGGTTTCCTGGCGCTCGCTCTTGATGACGTCGGCGGCCATGGCCGTGACGCTCAGGCAGGCGGTGAGTAGAAACAGCGCTAGACGACCCATGATTTTCTCCTCGGAATGTGGGTGATTCAGACCGCGACCTTATGGTCTGCAAGCCCCGGGCTGCTGACGCGGTAGATACCGATCTCACCTAACAGATTAGGCCATAGCTTACTGGCCCACCCGTGCCGATGCTGTTGATCCACGGCAAGCCGATCAATGACCTTGGCTTCACGTTCGCGACACAAGGCTTCAAAGTCTTCGAAAGTGCAGAAGTGGATGTTCGGCGTGTTGTACCAGGTGTACGGCAGAAACTCGGAAACCGGCATCCGTCCCTTGCTGGCCAGGTACCAGCGGCAGCGCCAGTGACCGAAGTTGGGGAAGGTGATGATGCACTGGCGACCGACCCGCAGCATTTCGTCGAGGATCTTGTCCGGGTAATGCACCGCCTGCAGCGCCTGGGTCATGACCACGACGTCGAAGCTGTTGCTGGCAAAGTTGCCCAGGCCCTTGTCCAGGTCCTGTTCGATGACATTGATGCCCTTGGCCACGCATTCGGCGATGTTGTCCGCGTCGTTTTCCAGGCCATAGCCGGTGACCTGCTTGTTGTCGCGCAGCCAGGTCAGCAGCTCGCCATCGCCGCAACCGAGGTCGAGCACGCGGCTACCGGCGGGGATCCATTCCTGGATGATTTCCAGATCAGCTCTCATGGCTATCTCACAACGTTATGCGGTTCATGTAATTGCCGAACGCCTGCAAGTAGCGCGGGATCGGAATCAGGAAGGCGTCGTGGCCCTGCGGTGCGTCGATCTCCAGGTAGCAGACGTCCTTGCGCGCGGCCATCAGCGCGTCCACCAGTTCCCGCGAGCGGGCAGGGGAGAAGCGCCAGTCGGTGGTGAACGACATCACACAGAACCTGGCGGTGGCACCGGCGAAGGTCTTGGCCAGGTCATCATCGAAATTGGCGGCCGGGTCGAAGTAGTCCAGGGCCTTGGTCATCAGCAGGTACGTGTTGGCGTCGAACCGCCCGGAGAACTCCTCCCCCTGGTAGCGCAGGTAGCTTTCGACCTGGAACTCGACGCTGTGGAAGTCGTAGTTGAGCTTCTCGCTTTTCAGGCCGCGACCGAATTTCTCGCCCATGGAATCGTCGGACAGGTAGGTAATGTGCCCGACCATCCGCGCCAGCATCAGCCCGCGCTTGGGGATCACGCCGTGTTCCTGGAACGAACCGCCATGGAAGTCCGGGTCGGTGAGGATCGCCTGGCGTGCCACTTCGTTGAAGGCGATGTTCTGCGCCGACAGCTTCGGTGCCGAGGCGATGGCCAGGCAGTGCCGCACGCGGTCCGGGTAAGTGATGGTCCACTGCAGGGCCTGCATGCCGCCCAGGCTGCCGCCGATGACGGCCGCCCATTGGCCGATGCCGAGCACATCGGCGAGGCGCGCCTGGCTGTGCACCCAGTCTTCCACGGTCAGCACCGGAAAGTCGGCGCCAAACGGCTTGCCGCTCTCGGGATTGATACTGCTTGGGCCTGTGGAGCCGTTGCAGCCACCGAGGTTGTTCAGGCTGACCACAAAGAACTTGTTGGTGTCGATGGGCTTGCCGGGGCCTATGCAGCTGTCCCACCAACCGGGTTTGCGGTCGTCGGGGCTGTGATAGCCGGCCGCGTGGTGGTGCCCGGACAAGGCGTGACAGATCAGCACGGCGTTGCTCGCCGTGGCGTTCAGCGTGCCGTAGGTCTCGTAAATCAGGTCATAGGCTGGTAGCGAACGACCGCAGGCCAACGCCAGGGGGTCGCTGAAGTGCGCCATTTGCGGCGTCACCAGACCAACAGAATCGGGGGGGAAGGCAGCTGGCATCGACCCTGCTCTCGTTGAAATGAGGCGTAAGTCTAAAGACCAGTGGGGTTAGCGGCAAGCAAAGGGCGGGCCTGATTTTTCCTGAACGGCCGAGGTGCGGCCATCGCGGGCAAGCCACGCTCCCACAGGAGTACAGATTCCAATGTGGTCAGCGGGGCTAGCCCGCGATGAGCGATGACTCGCTCAACCGGGCCGCCGCATCGGTATCAGATCAGCCCGAACAGCTCTTTTGGCATCAGGGCGTAGTACGCCAGGCGCGGAATCAGCCAGCTCTGCAGCAATTGCAGCGCGATAAAGGCGAAGATGGGCGAGATGTCGAGGCCGCCCAGGTTCGGAATGATCCGGCGGAACGGCGCGAGTACCGGTTCAGTGATCTGCTGCACCAGCTCTGCGCCAGGGTTATGGCTGCCCGGAGCGACCCAGGACAGGATCACGCTGATGATCATCGCCCAGAACAGGATTTTCAGAAACAGCGCGAAAATGCCGATCAAACCCCATGGCGCCAGGAACAGCACGTCCACCTTGTAGCCGCTGAGCAGCAGGATGACGGCGAACAGCACCATTTGCACGATCAGCGCCAGCACCAGCGACGACATGTCCAGCCCGAACATGCTCGGGATGACCCGGCGCAGTGGCTTGAGCAACGGTTGAGTGGCCTTCACGGCGAACTGGCAGAGCGGGTTGTAGAAGTTCGCCCGCACCAGTTGCAGGATAAAGCGCAACAGCACCACCAGCAGATACAGGCTGCCCAGGGTTTGAATCACGAAAATGGCAGCGTCATTGAGTCCGAGCATCATTGATTCCTTTGTAAGAGCTGATTAGCGACCGAGTTGCTCAGCCATTTCGGCCGAGCGGTGCGCGGCGGCGCCCAATGCTTTTTCTACCAGCGCTTCGAAGCCACCGGCCTGGAACGACTTGATCGCCGCTTCCGTGGTGCCCGCCGGCGAGGTGACGCGGCGACGCAGTTCAGCGGCGTCGACGTCGCTGGAGACCGCCATGTGAGCCGCGCCCAGTGCGGTTTGCAGGGTCAGTTGAGCGGCGATGTCGGCTGGCAGGCCGAGTTTCACGCCCGCGGCGGTCATGGCTTCGATCAGCAGGAAGAAATACGCCGGGCCGGAACCGGATACCGCGGTGACCGCGTCCAGTTGCTGCTCCTCGTCCAGCCACAGGGCGATACCGACGGCCGACAGCAGCTCTTGCGCCTGTTGGCGTTGTTCGGCGGTTACCTGGGCGGTGGCGAACAAGCCGCTCACGCCCTGGCGCAGGAGTGCCGGGGTGTTGGGCATGCAGCGCACGATCGGTTGGGCGCCGAGCCAGCTATTCATGCTGGCGCAGGTGATGCCGGCGGCAATCGAAACCACCAGTTGCTCAGGCTTCAGGCTTGGACGGATCGCTTCGCAGACCGCTTTCATCGCCTGAGGCTTGACCGCCAGCACGACCACATCGGCACCGTCGATGGCCTGTGCGTTGTCGGCAAAGGTTTCGATGCCGTGTTCGGCGCTCACGCGGGCGCGGGTTTCTTCACCCGGATCGCTGGCGCGGATCTGCGCGGCGTCCAGGCCTTTGGCCCGCAGGCCGCCGATCAGACTGGCGGCCATGTTGCCGGCACCGATAAAGGCAATACGCGTCTTGCTCATGTCAGGTCCTTATAAAAAGTGTGTAAGCCATGGATCAAGGCTGTGAATAGTCGCGAGCGCCAAACAGGGCCGTACCAATGCGGACCCAGGTGGCGCCTTGAGCGATGGCCGATTCGAGATCGTGGCTCATGCCCATGGAGAGTGTGTCGAGCGGCAGATTCAGGCTGGCTTGCAGATTCTGCACGGCAGCAAAGGCGGCATCCTGGGCGGCGCGATCTTCAGTCGGCTCGGGAATCGCCATCAATCCGCGCAACTTGAGGCGAGGCAGGGCGCTGATGGCATTGGCCAGGGCCGGCAGGTCGGCCGGGGTGCAGCCGGATTTGCTGGCCTCACCGCTGACGTTGACCTGGATGCAGATGTTCAGCGGTGGCAGATCGGCAGGTCGCTGTTCCGACAAGCGTTGTGCGATTTTCAGGCGATCCACGGAATGCACCCAGGCGAAGTGCTCGGCGATTGCGCGAGTCTTGTTCGATTGAATGGGGCCGATGAAGTGCCAGATCAAGGGCAGGTCGGCCAATTCGAGCTGCTTGCCCAGGGCTTCCTGCAAGTAGTTTTCGCCAAAGTCGCGCAGGCCGGCGGCATAGGCTTCGCGCAGGGCTTGTGCGGGTTTGGTCTTGCTCACGGCCAGCAGCTGGACGCTGTGTTCGTCCCGGTTGGCGGCGAGGGCGGCGGCGCGGATGCGCGAACTAACCAGTGCAATGTTGTCTGCTATCGTGGACATTCAAGGGGCGCCAGCGGGTCTGAGGTTGGCGGCATTCTACTGGAATTGAGGCGTGCTATGGATATCACTGAGCTGCTGGCGTTCAGCGCCAAACAAGGAGCATCCGACCTGCATCTGTCTGCGGGCCTGCCGCCAATGATTCGTGTCGACGGCGATGTGCGGCGCATCAACCTGCCGCCCCTGGATCACAAGGAAGTGCAGGCGCTGATCTACGACATCATGAACGACACCCAGCGGGTGGACTTCGAGAAGCACCTGGAAACCGACTTTTCCTTTGATTTGCCTGGCGTCGCGCGTTTTCGGGTCAATGCGTTCAACCAGAGTCGTGGTGCTGGCGCCGTGTTTCGCACCATCCCCTCCAGGGTCTTGAGCATGGAGGAGTTGGGCATGGGCGATGTGTTTCGCAAAATGACCGACGCTCCCCGTGGCCTGGTGCTGGTCACCGGCCCGACCGGCTCCGGCAAGTCCACGACGCTGGCGGCGATGATCGATTACCTGAACAACCATCGTCACCACCATATCCTCACCATCGAAGACCCTGTCGAGTTCGTCCACGAATCGCGCAAATGCCTGATCAATCAACGCGAAGTCCATCGCGACACCCGCAGCTTCCCCGCAGCCTTGCGTTCAGCCCTGCGCGAAGACCCGGATGTCATTCTGGTGGGCGAGATGCGCGACCTGGAGACCATTCGCCTGGCGTTGACGGCCGCCGAGACCGGTCATCTGGTGTTTGGCACGCTGCATACCACCTCGGCGGCGAAGACCATCGACCGGATCATCGACGTGTTTCCGGGGGATGAGAAGTCGATGGTGCGCTCGATGTTGTCCGAGTCGTTGCTGGCAGTGGTTTCCCAAACCCTGGTCAAGAAGATTGGCGGCGGGCGTATGGCGGCCCACGAGATCATGCTTGGCACGTCGGCGATCCGGAACCTGATCCGCGAAGACAAGGTGGCGCAGATGTATTCGTCGATTCAGGCGGGCGGGTCGCTGGGCATGCAGACGTTGGACATGGGGCTGAAGGACTTGGTCGCCAAGGGCCTGGTCAGCCGCGATCATGCGCGGGAGAAGGCGCGGTCACCGGATAATTTCTGAGGGGGAGCTGTGGCGCTTTACAGGAGGCTTCGCGAGCAAGTTCGCTCTCACAGGGGACTGCATTCCAATGTGGGAGCGAGCGTGCTCGCGAAGAGGTCGTTACATTCGAAGCAGGTTCCAGCGGATGTAATCAGCGCTGAACAACCCGCATCGCGTTCTGATCTTTCGGCAGAACCCGTTTGGCAACGGCGTAGTGGTTTTCCCAGTACGGCTTCTTCAGTGTGTCGATGGTCACCGACTTGCCACGACGTGGTGCGTGGATGAAGCGGTCGTTGCCCAGGTAGATGGCAACGTGATTGACTCGACGGCTCTTGATGTTGAAGAAAATCAGGTCGCCTGGCTTCAGGTCGTTGCGATTGACCTTCTCGCCGTGACCGCTGGCCATGGCATTGGAGGTGCGTGGCAGGTCAAACGTGGCGTCGTTGAACGCGTATTTCACCAGACCGCTGCAGTCGAAGCCTTTGCTCGGGCTGCTGCCGCCCCAACGGTACGGCGTACCGAGGACATTGACCGCACGGCTCAGCACGTTGCTGCTTTCCTTGTTCGCCATCGGCGGAACCAGGCCTTTTTTGTTGCTGGCCAGCTGTGGAGCGTGTTTGACTGATTTTTTGCTTTTGTTCGAAGGAGCAGAAGCATGGGATTTCGGCGTGTAACCATTGACGTTCGGAAGACGTTGCTCACGATTGGTGGCGTGGGCGGCCAGTGGCAATAATAGGCAAATGGTTAGCCATGTCTTTATAAATGGACGCATTAGGCAGGGCTCGTATGGGTTAGCGCGCAACTTTATAACAGCTTTTTTGTCCCTTCCGAGGCCGTTGGTCGATTCAACCTGGGGGTCAACGGAACTAAATAAGCGGCAAAAAGACGCCATTGTCGGACAGAAGTCAGGTGCTATAAGGCTTTGACGGGAGACAACGTACCACTTGCCATACGTCGGGTGCTCGTAAAAAAGTCACAAAGAATTCAAGAATATTTATCTATCGTGTGAATCGAGGTCATCCATGAACACCTATCAACAACCCGTTCCCCACCAAGATACCCACAGCAAAGTGATTGGTTATCTGTTGTGGATTTTCGGTTTCACCGGCGCTCACCGCTTTTATTACGGCAAACCGGTCACGGGGACGATCTGGTTCTTCACCTTCGGTTTGTTGGGGATTGGCTGGTTGATCGACCTGTTCCTGATCCCGTCAATGGACCGTGAAGCCGACCTGCGGTTCACCGCCGGCCCGATCGAATACAACGTCGCGTGGATTCTGCTGACGTTTCTCGGGGTGTTCGGTGTGCACCGGATGTACCAGGGGAAATGGATCAGCGGGTTGATCTACCTGCTGACGGGCGGACTGTTCTTCGTGGGAGTGCTGTATGACTTCTGGACGCTGAATGATCAGGTTTCGCTGCGTAACGCGCAGAGCCGAGGTGCCTTTCAGTAAGCCATCGCTAGCAGGGCTAGCTCCCACAGGGGGTCTGTGAACCTCACAAATCCCCTGTGGGAGCTAGCCCTGCTAGCGATTGGGATGACACGGTCTTACGCTTGGTGACTGATCCGTCCATCCACCAGGGTGTAACGCACCAGACCCGGCAGGCTGTGCCCGATGAACGGGCAATTCTCGCCTTTGGACAGCCAGGTTTCCCCGGCCACGGTCGAAGCCGCAGGGTCGAACAACACGATATCCGCCGCGCCACCCACCGCCAGTTTGCCGGCCGGCAGGCGCAAGGCCTCGGCAGGACCGGCGCCAAGGCGCGCCAGCAGGGTCGGCAAGTCCAGCAAACCGTCTTCCACCAGCGTCATCGCCAATGGCAGCAGCAGTTCGACGCTGCTGATGCCGGGCTCGGTGGCACCGAACGGCGCCAGTTTGGCGTCGCGCTCGTGGGGTTGGTGGTGGCTGGAAATCGCCGAAATCACGCCCGACTTCACTGCCGCACGCAGACCCTCGCGGTCAGCGCGGGTGCGTAGCGGCGGCTGGACGTGATACAGACTGTTGAAGTCGATCAACGCTTCGTCCGTCAGGATCAACTGGTACAGGGCGACATCCGCAGTGACCTTCAGGCCACGGGCCTGGGCCTGGGCGATCAGGGCTACGCCGCGAGCGCTGGTGAGCTGGCTGAAGTGCGCGCGCACGCCGGTTTGCTCGACCAGGAGCAGGTCCCGGGCCAGGGCCACGGTCTCGGCGGTTTCCGGAATGCCCGGCAAGCCGAGGAAACTCGCGGTCGGGCCTTCGTGGGCCAAACCGCCTTCGGCCAGATCATGGTCCTGGGAGTTGAAAATCACCGTCAGGTCGAAGGTTGCCGCGTACTCCAGCGCCCGGCACAGGGTGCGGGTGTTGCGGAAGCTCTCCAGGCCGTTGCCGAAGGCCACGCAACCGGCATCGCGCAACGCGACCAGCTCTGCCAGCTGTTCGCCGTCCAGGCCTTTGCTCAGGGCGCCGATCGGGAAGACTTTGGTGTTGCCGGCCTCGCGGGCGCGGTCGAGGATCAGTTCGGCCACCGCCGAGGTGTCCAGCACCGGTTTGGTTTTTGGCGGGCAGCACAGGCTGGTCACGCCACCGGCCGCGGCCGCGCGGGTTTCGCTGACGATCGAGCCTTTACGGCTGTAGCCCGGTTCACGCAGGGCAACATTGAGGTCGACCAGGCCAGGGGCGGCCACCAGGCCTTTCGCGTCGAGGGTGTCGACGGCGACGAAACCGGCCGGTGCGGCGCCAATGGCGACGATCTTGCAGGCTTCAATGTGGATGTCGGTAACTTGATCCAGGCCGCTGGCTGGATCGATCACGCGGGCACCGAGAATGCTGAGCTTCACTGGGCGTTCTCCTGCTCGAATTGGCGCTGGGCAGTCTGCCCGCTCATGGCCATGGACAAAACGGCCATACGAATGGCGATGCCGTAGGTCACCTGATTGAGGATCACCGAGTGCGGGCCGTCGGCCACCGCCGACTCAATCTCCACGCCACGGTTGATCGGCCCCGGGTGCATCACGATGGCATCGGGCTTGGCGCCGGCCAGGCGCGCAGTGGTCAGGCCGAACAGGCGGTAGAACTCGCCTTCGCTCGGCAGCAGGCCACCGGTCATGCGTTCGCGCTGTAGACGCAACATGATCACCACGTCGACGTCTTTCAGGCCTTCGGCCAGGTCGGTGTAGACCTTCACGCCGTATTGCTCGATACCGATCGGCAGCAGGGTTTTCGGGGCGATCACGCGGATGTCCGGGCAGCCCAGGGTTTTCAGCGCCAGCATGTTCGACCGGGCCACCCGCGAGTGCAGGATGTCGCCGACGATGGCCACCGAGAGGTTCTCGAAGCCGCCCTTGTGCCGGCGGATGGTGAGCATGTCGAGCATGCCTTGGGTCGGGTGGGCGTGACGGCCGTCGCCGCCGTTGATGATCGCCACCTGCGGGCACACGTGTTCGGCGATGAAGTGCGCGGCGCCGGAGTCACCGTGACGCACGACGAACATGTCGGCCGCCATGGCTTCCAGGTTGCGCAAGGTGTCGAGCAGGGTTTCACCCTTGCTCGCCGACGACGTGGACACGTTCAGGGTGATCACGTCCGCCGACAGGCGCTGGGCCGCCAGTTCGAAGGTGGTGCGGGTGCGGGTGGAGTTCTCGAAGAACACGTTGCACACGGTCTTGCCGCGCAGCAGCGGGACCTTCTTCACCGCGCGGGCGCCGACTTCGAGGAACGAGTCGGCGGTGTCGAGGATTTCCGTCAGCAGCTCGCGGCGCAAACCGTCGAGCGAGAGGAAGTGGCGCAGCTGGCCCTGATCATTGAGCTGCAGCGGGCGCTTGGTTTCTAGAGGCGTCATCGCAAGGGGGACTCTCAATAGGGCGAATTAAAGGGCGAGGTCTTGCACTTCGAGCTTGAGCTCCGGGCCGGACAGCTTCACGCGCTCGTGGGCGGCGAGTGACAGTGTTGCACCCACCACGTTCGGGCGGATCGGCAGTTCGCCGGCGTCCAGGTCCAGCAGGCACACCAGCGTCACACTGGCCGGACGCCCGTAGTCGAAGAGTTCGTTCATGGCCGCGCGGATGGTCCGGCCGCTCATCAGTACGTCGTCGATCAGCACCAGGTGCTGGCCTTCGATTTCGAACGGCAGGGCAGAGGGACGCACTTGCGGGTGCAGGCCGTTCTGGCTGAAGTCGTCGCGGTAGAAGGAAACGTCGAGCGTGCCGAGGGGCTCATGGCTGCCCAGCTCTTTGAGCAGGGCCTGGGCGACCCAGACGCCGCCGGTACGAATGCCGATGTAACGCGGTTCGCTGATGCCACGGTGTTCCAGGTGTGCCTTGAGACGGATCGCCATCTGGCTGATCAGTTCGGTGGGATTGGGCAGGCTCATGGTTGCTCCTTCTTGGGCCCGAGTCGGGTTGTGCTTGGGTTGGCTCGGGTTGTTACTAAAAGAGCCGCATGGCGACTCTTCAGGATTGGGTGCATCAGGATTCGAACAAAGCGCTGTTTTCGTCGAGCCAGCCTTGCAGCAGCAGGGCGGCGGCGATGGCATCGACCGGGTTGTCGCGGTAACTGCCTTTCTGGCCGCCACGATCACGGCGTTCGCCCTTGGCTTCGAACGTGGTCAGGCGTTCGTCGTGGGTATAGAAGGGCAGGTTGAAGCGGCCATTCAGGCGACGGGCGAACTTTTCCGCGCGGGCGCACATGTCGCTGGGCGTGCCGTCCATGTTCAGCGGCAGGCCAACCACCACGGCGTCGGGTTTCCATTCCTTGATCAGGGCTTCGACCTGATCCCAGTCGGGAATGCCATTCTGCGCTTTCAGGGTGCACAGCTCGCGGGCCTGGCCGGTAATCACCTGGCCTACCGCAACGCCGATCTGTTTGGTGCCGTAGTCGAATCCGAGGATCAGCCGCAGGGCCATCAGGCGTGCCCCGCCTGGCTGGTGAGCAGGCTGAGGTTGATGCCCAAGTGCTTGGCGGCGGCTTCCAGGCGCAATTCACTGCTGGTGTTGAACAGGACGTCAGCGTCGAACGGGCAGGTCAGCCAGGCGTTCTGCGCCAGTTCGGCTTCCAGTTGCCCGGCTTCCCAGCCGGCATAACCGAGGGCGATCAGGCTTTTCGCCGGGCCGACGCCGTCGGCGATGGCGAACAGTACGTCCTGGGAGGTCGACAGGGATAAATCGCCTTCCAGATCAACGGTCGCCTGATAGCTCTGCCCCGAAGGATGCAGGACAAACCCGCGATCGGTCTGCACCGGGCCGCCGATGAAAATCGGCACATGCTGGCAGAGTGCGGGTGGTTCGATATCCGGGCGCAATTGCTCGAGGATATCGGCCAGATTCAGGTCTTGCGGACGGTTGACCACCAGCCCCATGGCACCGTTGGCCGTGTGCTCGACGATGTAGGTCAAGGTGTGCGCAAAGTTCGGGTCGACCATGTGCGGCATGGCGATCAGGAATTGATGCTTGAGGTAGCTGGGGCTGACGTTTTTCATGAGCGCTAGTGTGGCGTTGGAGGGGCAAACTGACAAGCTGGGGATGCGCAGGAAATGCCGCAAATTGCTGTTGGCGACACAATCCCTGCAGGAGCGAGCCTGCTCGCGATAACCCTGAGAACACCGCGTGGTCTCAATCTTCCAGCGTTATCGTTGACGACCATCGCGAGCAGGCTCGCTCCCACAAGGCTACGCGAGGTCAGTTGCTTGAGAGTCTGTCCCCTCGGGCAAACTTCCAGGTGCGAATGATTTCCAGCCGGTCAATATCCGACAGATCCCCGGTAAACGGAGCGAAGGGCGCGGCCAGGCGCACGATGCGCTGTGCCGCCTGATCCAGCAACGGTTGCCCGGAGGACTCCAGCACCAGCACCTCATACAGCGAGCCGTCACGGTTGATCGACACCATCAGGCGCAAACTGCCGTAAATCTGTTGGCGCCGGGCTTCTTCGGGGTAATTGAGGTTGCCGATGCGCTCGATTTTCTTGCGCCAATCTTCCTTGTACCAGGCGCCCTTGTCTTTCATGGTCGAGGCGGCGCTCAGGCGGTGGATGCGCGGGCGCTTGGCGTACAACTGTTGTTCATTGGCCAGTTCCGCTTCCAGGCTGGCGATGTCGCTGGACAACTGTTCAGTGTCAAACGTCGGCGCGGCCACGGTTGGTTTGGTGTCGGTCTTGGGTTCTTCGGTCTTGGCTGCGGCTTTTTTCGGCTTCGGCGCGACGGTGGTCACCGCCGCCTTGGGCGGGGCCTCCCGCACTTCAGGCTTGGCCGCTGGCGGTGGCGTGACTTTCTGAACCTTGTTGTCCTGGAACGGCGCGACCTCGGTGGTCTTGGGGATCGCCTTTTTATCCAGGGTGCCGCTGCCTTGTTGATTTTCCTGGGCGAGGAAATCGGCTTTCTCAGGCTTCTTTTCGCTTTTGAACGTGGCGAGGGTGATTTCCAGGGTTTTGCTGATTTGCTTGGGCTCGACCATCGTGAAGCCGACGCCCAGCAGCAAGGCCAGGTGAATCAGCGCCGCAAGAAACAGGGTAAAACCGAGGCGATCAGCCGGGCGCACGCCACGGTGGGCGAGTTCGGCGGGCAGATCGGACGGGAGGGTCATGGGGCAAAAAACCAACATCGCGTTTTCGTGGGCTGGGCATGATAACGCAATGTTGGTTTTTAGCTTCAAGCTTCAAGTGTCGAGCGACAAGCTGTATCAAGCCTTTGGCTTGTTGCCTGCGGCTTGCAGCTTCTTGTCGATAGCCTCCATCAGCAGGCCGCCAATGTCGGTACCGAACGCATTATCGATCTCGCGAATGCAGGTCGGGCTGGTGACGTTGATTTCCGTCAGGTGCTCGCCAATGACGTCCAGACCTACGAACAGCAGGCCCTTTTCGCGCAGGGTCGGGCCGACTTGCGCGGCGATCCAGCGATCTTTCTCGGTCAGCGGGCGCGCTTCGCCACGGCCACCGGCGGCCAGGTTGCCACGGGTTTCGCCCTTGGCGGGAATGCGCGCCAGGCAGTAGTCCACCGGTTCGCCGTCGATCATCAGGATACGTTTGTCACCATCGATGATGGCGGGCAGGTAGCCCTGGATCATGATCTGCTGCTGACCGTGCAGGGTCAGGGTCTCGAGGATCACCGACAGGTTCGGGTGGCCCGCGGTGTGGCGGAAAATCGATGAGCCGCCCATGCCGTCCAGCGGCTTGAGGATCACGTCGCCGTGGTGGTCGGCGAATTCGCGCAGCACATCCGGGCGACGGCTGACGATGGTCGGCGGCGTGCACTGCGGGAACAGCGTGGCGAACAGTTTTTCGTTGCAGTCACGCAGGCTCTGCGGCTTGTTGACCACCAGCACGCCAGCACGCTCGGCCTGCTCCAGCAGGTACGTGGAGTAGACGAACTCCATGTCGAACGGAGGATCCTTGCGCATCAGGATCACGTCCAGATCACTGAGCAGTGCGTCTTGCTCGGCTTCCAGCTCGAACCATTTTTCAGGATTGGCGAAGACCTTCAGCGGACGCATCCGCGCCCGCGCCTGGCCTTCGGCCTGGTACAGGTCGCGCTGTTCCATATAGAACAGTTCCCAGCCGCGCTTCTGCGCGGCCAGCAGCATGGCCAGCGAGCTATCCTTTTTATAGGAAATGCTGGCAATAGGGTCCATGACAATCCCGACGCGAACGCTCATGGGTGTTTCCTCGAAAGTGGGTGAGGCCTATGTCGATCCCTGTAGGAGCCGGCTCGCTCCCACAAAAAATCAGTCCAAGAGACCGTATAAAAGTGGCGTCAGAGTGGCGCTGAGTGTGTTCCCGGTCAAGGAAAAACCACCGCGAAGGCTGGCCGATAGATTGGTGTTGGAGACTGTGCTAAAAAGGCTGCCAAGTGGTACTGGCCCTTGAACATCAAGGGTTTCGAGCCCTCCGGTTACCGGAAATGGACAATTTGATTCGCAAAGGCGACGGCAGAGCATTTATGGAACAGCATTCCAGCGCCTTGAAGGTCATGGTGATCGACGACTCGAAGACGATTCGTCGCACCGCCGAAACGCTGTTGAAAAACGTGGGCTGTGAAGTGATCACCGCCATCGACGGTTTCGATGCCCTGGCCAAGATTGCCGACAATCACCCCGGCATCATCTTTGTCGACATCATGATGCCGCGTCTGGATGGCTATCAGACCTGCGCTTTGATCAAGAACAACCCAGCGTTCAAGTCCACGCCAGTGATTATGTTGTCGTCCAAGGACGGGCTGTTCGACAAGGCCAAGGGGCGTATCGTCGGCTCCGACCAGTTTTTGACCAAGCCTTTCAGCAAGGAAGAACTGCTGAACGCGATCCAGGCCCATGTTCCGGGCTTTGCCGCCGTTTTGCCGCAGTAAGACACCTACAGTGACGCTCGGCCAACGGGCCTGGCGTCGACAAGAATGGGGAAGACCATGGCACGTATCCTGATCGTCGATGATTCGCCGACTGAAATGTACAAACTGACCGGCATGCTGGAAAAGCACGGTCATGAAGTATTGAAAGCCGAAAACGGCGCCGACGGCGTGGCCCTGGCGCGCCAGGAAAAGCCCGACGCAGTGTTGATGGACATCGTCATGCCCGGCCTCAACGGGTTTCAGGCGACCCGTCAGTTGACCAAGGACCCTGAAACCGGGCATATCCCGGTGATCATCATCACCACCAAGGATCAGGAAACCGACAAGGTCTGGGGCACGCGCCAAGGGGCCAGGGACTACCTGACCAAACCCGTCGACGAAGAAACCCTGATCAAGACCCTGAACAACGTATTGCCCGGTTGATCGTCCAGCCATGAGCGAGTCACTGACCGCCTTCGAGCTTCTGCTGCAGATCGACCAGCGTTGTCGTCTGCTGGCCGCGGACTTGCCGTCCCAGCCGCCCCGGCAGGACAGCTGGAGTGGCATCGGTTTTCGCGTGGGTGAACACTGGTATGTCGCGCCCATGGGCGAAGTCGGCGAAGTGCTGCACGAGCCGCGCTTCACGCAACTGCCCGGGGTCAAGCCCTGGGTCAAGGGCGTGGCCAACTTGCGCGGGCGGTTATTGCCGATCATGGACCTGTGTGGCTTTTTTGGTTACGAGCTGTCGACCGCGCGAAGACAGCGACGGGTATTGGTGGTGGAGCACGAAGATGTGTTTGCCGGCTTGATGGTCGACGAAGTCTTCGGCCTCCAGCACTTCGCTCGGGACAGCCTGGAGGCCGTACCCGCTGACGAATTGCAGGGGCCGATGGCGGCGTTCGTCGAAGGCTGTTTTCAGGGCGAGCAGCATTGGCGGGTGTTCAGCCCGTTTGCGTTGGCGCGATCCCAGGGATTCATGAACGTCGCGGTATAAACGTGGACCCTTGTGGGAGCGAGCTTGCTCGCGATGACGGACCCACAGCCAGCATTGCTATCGATTGATCCACCGCTATCGCGAGCACGCTCGCTCCCACAGGTACTTCGGCAAGCTTTAAAGGGTGTTGGTGACCGATGATAAAAGCAAAAACAGGCAAGCCAGTGGAAGGGTCGCGCAGTCGGTCGCAGATCATCGTGCTGTTCATCGCACTGATCATCTTCATCATGCTGCTGTTCGCCAACTTCGCGTATCTCAACACCCAGGCCACCTACGATAAGCAGTACATCGGCCACGCTGGCGAATTGCGCGTGCTGTCCCAGCGCATTGCCAAAAACGCCACCGAGGCCGCCGCCGGCAAGGCCGCGGCATTCAAGCTGCTCAGCGATGCGCGCAATGATTTTGCCCAGCGCTGGGGCTATCTGAAGAAAGGCGACCCGGCGACCGGCCTGCCGCCAGCGCCGGCTACCGTGCGCCCGGAAATGCGTGCCGTGCAACTGGATTGGGAACGCCTGCTGAAGAACACCGACGCCATTCTTTCCAGCGAGCAGACCGTGTTGTCGTTGCATCAGGTGGCCGCCACCCTCGCCGAAACCGTGCCGCAGTTGCAGGTCGAATACGAAAAAGTGGTGGAGATCCTGCTGCAACGCGGCGCCCCGGCGGGGCAGGTGGCGATGGCCCAGCGTCAATCGCTGCTGGCTGAACGGATTCTCGGCGCGGTGAACACGGTATTGTCCGGCGACGAAAACTCGCAGCAGGCCGCCGATGCTTTCGGTCGTGACGCGGCGCGTTTCGGTCTGGTGCTCAACGGCATGCTTCAGGGTAACGTGTCGCAGAGGATCAGCCAGGTCGAAGACCGCGATGCGCGCGCGCGACTGACCGAGATTTCCGAGCTGTTCGAGTTCGTCTCCGGCTCAGTGGACGAAATCCTCGAAACCTCGCCCGAACTGCTCAAGGTGCGCGAATCGGCCACCAACATTTTCAGCCTGTCGCAAACCCTGCTCGATGAAGCCTCGCACCTGGCCAGCGGTTTCGAAAACCTGGCGGGTGGGCGCACCACCGATACCATTGGCGGTTACGTACTGGGTTTGTTGGCGTTAACCTCGATCATCCTCATCGGTTTGGTGATGGTGCGTGAAACCAATCGCCAACTGCGGGAAACCGCCGAGAAAAACGAGCGCAACCAGAACGCGATCATGCGTCTGCTCGACGAGATCGAGGACCTGGCCGATGGCGACCTGACGGTCACGGCATCGGTCACCGAAGATTTCACCGGCACCATCGCCGACTCGATCAACTATTCCGTGGACCAACTGCGCGACCTGGTGGCGACCATCAACCTGACGGCCGGCCAGGTCGCGGCCGCCGTGCAGGAAACCCAGGCCACCGCGATGCATCTGGCGCAAGCGTCGGAGCATCAGGCGCAGCAGATCGCCGAAGCGTCTACCGCCATCAACGAGATGGCCGAGTCCATCGATCAAGTGTCGGCCAACGCCGCCGAATCTTCGGCGGTGGCCGAGCGTTCGGTGGAAATCGCCAACAAGGGCAACGAGGTGGTGCACAACACCATCCACGGCATGGACAACATCCGCGAACAAATTCAGGACACCGCCAAGCGAATCAAGCGTCTTGGCGAGTCTTCACAGGAAATCGGCGACATTGTCAGCCTGATCGATGACATTGCCGATCAAACCAACATCCTCGCGCTCAATGCGGCAATCCAGGCGTCCATGGCCGGTGATGCCGGGCGCGGCTTCGCGGTGGTCGCCGATGAAGTGCAACGTCTGGCCGAGCGTTCATCTGCGGCGACCCGGCAGATCGAAACCCTGGTGCGGGCGATTCAGACCGACACCAATGAAGCCGTGATTTCCATGGAGCAGACCACCACCGAAGTGGTGCGAGGTGCGCGGCTGGCGCAGGATGCCGGTGTGGCCCTGGAAGAAATCGAAGGGGTTTCCAAGACGCTGGCGGCGCTGATCCAGAGTATCTCTAACGCCGCACAACAACAGACGTCGTCTGCCGGTCAGATTTCCCTGACGATGAATGTGATCCAGCAAATCACGACGCAGACCTCGTCAGGTTCCACCGCCACCGCCGAGAGCATCGGCAACCTGGCGAAAATGGCCAGCCAGTTGCGGCGGTCGGTGTCCGGTTTCACCTTGCCGGCCGCCCAGGCGCAGGCGACGGACAACGCTTGAACCGCCTTCGGGCGTTGGCATTTTGACTGAAGTGGTAACTGGAGTGGTTATGGGTGATCGGCACGACTATGTGGCCCTCGAATGGGTCAAAGGCGAGATTGCCGAAACGCTGAAGCAGGCTCATCACGCCATCGAAACCCTGCTGGATGATCCGCAGGCGACGCACGCGTTGAGTGATTGCCTGGCGTGCATCCATCAGGTTCACGGCAGTTTGCAGATGGTCGAATTCTACGGCGCGGCCCTGCTCGCCGAAGAGATGGAGCAGCTTGTGTGCGCCATGCAACAAGGCCGCGTCAGCCACCGTGACGAGGCGCTGCACCTGTTGATGCAAGCCTTGGGGCAATTGCCGATTTACCTCGACCGGGTCCAGGGCGCGCGTCGCGACTTGCCGCTGGTGGTGCTGCCGCTGATCAACGACCTGCGCAGCGCCCGTGGTGAAGGCCTGTTGTCGGAAACCAGTCTGTTCAGCCCGCAGCTGCCCGATCTGCCGCCCCTGGATGAGGAATCGCTGGCGCTGCTGGAACCGGCGGAGCTGCCGGGCGTGCTGCGCAAATTGCGGCAAATGTTGCAGATGGCCCTGGTTGGCTTGCTCCGTGAGCAGGATGACGAGACTAACCTCGGTTATCTGGCCAAGGTATTCAGTCGTCTCGAAAGCCTGTGCGGTACCGCACCCTTGAGCCCGTTGTGGCAGGTCGCTTCGGCGCTGGTCGAAGGCATGCGCGGCGGTGCGATTGCCAACAGCCCCGCCTTGCGCAGCCTGTTCAAGGACGCCGACAAGGAGCTCAAGCGTCTGCTCGAACAGGGCATGTCCGCGATCAATCAACCGGCGCCGCCGGAGCTGCTCAAGAGTTTGCTGTTTTACATTGCCAAAGCCGAACACCCCACCGGGCAGATGCTGACCATGAAAGATCGCTACGGACTGGACGATGCGCTGCCTGACAGCGCGATGGTCGATGAAGAACGCGCACGGCTGGCCGGTCCCGACCGCGACGCCATGCGTTCGGTACTGGCGGCGCTCTGCGAGGAGCTGGTGCGGGTCAAGGAGCGCCTGGACCTGTTCGTGCGCAGCGACCGTCAACACGCCTCGGATCTCGACAGCCTGTTGGCGCCGCTGC
The DNA here is from genome assembly GCF_016887925.1 of Pseudomonas sp. MIL9. Classification (NCBI taxonomy): domain Bacteria; kingdom Pseudomonadati; phylum Pseudomonadota; class Gammaproteobacteria; order Pseudomonadales; family Pseudomonadaceae; genus Pseudomonas; species Pseudomonas sp. MIL9. Next base: position 47,729 of record NZ_JAFEHE010000019.1, read on the forward strand.
GGCAAATCGCCGACACCCTGGCGGTGCTGGGTTTCGGTCAGCCGCGCAAGGTCATCATTGACCAATTGGCGGTGGTGCTGAGTCTCGCCCAGGGCCAGCGTGCGCCCGATGACGCGATTCTCATGGATGTGGCCGGGGCCTTGCTCTATGTCGAAGCGACGCTGGCCGGCATGGTCGGCACCGTGGAGCCGGAGAGTCAGGAAGAAAGCCGTCTGCCGACCACCGACCTGACGCAGATTCACCAGATCGTGATCAAGGAAGCGCGCATTTGCCTGCAGCAGGCCAAGGACATGATCGTCGACTACATCGACGCCGACTGGGACCGTCAGCATTTACAGGCGCTGCCGGCCCTGTTGACCCAGGTTCGCGGTGCGCTGGCGATGATTCCCTTGAGCCGCGCGGCCAGCCTGATCGAAACCTGCAATCACTTCATCCGCGAGCACCTGCTGCTCGATCCTGGCCAGCCCGACTGGCAGGAACTGGACAGCCTGGCCGACGTTATCGCCAGCCTCGAATACTACCTGGAGCGCCTTAACGATGACCCGGAAGCGCCTGGTGAGTCATTGCTCGATATCGCCGAAAAAAGCCTGGCGTCACTCGGTTTCTTCCCCAGCGAACAGCATGTGCCGGTGCTCGAGGATGTGTTGAGCCCGAGCGAAGCGCAGGTCATGCAGCAGATGCAGGAACTGGACGGCCCGGCCATCGTCCAGACCCTGGCGGATGTGATGGCCAGCCCGGTGTCGGCGCTGAACCCGCCCGCCCTGACCACGCCGGGCAGCCTGTTGCCGCCGCCTGCCGGTGAAGAGCCGGTGGATGACGAACTGCGCGAAGTGTTCCTTGAAGAGGCCGATGAGGTGCTGCAAATCCTTCGGGAATACGTGCCGCGCTGGTCGGCCGCCCCCAATGACCCGTCAGCCCTGGGGGAAGTGCGTCGCGCGTTCCATACGCTGAAGGGCAGTGGTCGAATGGTCCGTGCGCTGGTGCTCGGCGAACTGGCCTGGGCCGTGGAAAACCTGCTCAACCGCGTGCTGGAGCACAGCGTCGTACCGGGCGCTGCGGTGCAACAACTGTTGGCTGAAGTGGTGGCGCTGCTGCCGGAACTGGTGGCCGAATTTGCCGCCGGTGCACAACGCCAGCGCAACGACGTCGACCAATTGGCTGCCCGCGCCCATGCCCTGGCCAAGGGCGAGGAATGGGCCGCCGATGAAGATACCCAGGACGTCGCGGCCCTTGATCCCTTGCTGCTGGAGATCTTCCGCAAAGAAGCCGAAACCCATTTGAACAGCCTCAACCGCTTCCTGGATCAGGCTGCCGAACACGTGCCGCTGCAGGCCAGCGATGAGCTGCAACGCGCCTTGCACACCCTCAAGGGCAGCGCGTCGATGGCCGGGGTGTTGCCGATTGCCGAGCTGGCCGCGCCGCTGGATCAACTGGCCCGGGAATACAAGGCCCACCAGATCGCCCTGGATCTGGACGAAGTGGAATTGCTGCTGGAAGCCGAAGGTTTGTTCCGCCTCGGCTTGCGCCAACTGAAGATGGACCCGTTGGCCGAGATCCCTGACGCTGCGGCCTTGATCCAACGCACCCAGGCAGTGTTGGCCGAACGTCTGGCCAGCCTGTCGAACACCTCGAGCACAGGGCTGCGCATCAAGCGCGATCCGCAGTTGATCAACAACTTTCTGGCCCAGGGCATGGACATCCTGCTGGACGCCGAAAGCCTGTTGCAACGCTGGCAGCAACACCCTGGCGAACGCCAGGAACTCAGTGCGTTGCTGGATGAATTGACCACCCTCGGCGAAGGTGCGCACCTGGCCGATCTGCATCCTGTCGATGAGCTATGCGAAGCCTTGCTCGACCTTTACGGTGCGGTGGAAGAAAGCAGCCTGGCGGTCAGCGAGGCGTTTTTCCAGGAAGCGCAAAGTGCCCACGAAGCGCTGATCAACATGCTTGATGAACTGGCTGCCGGCCAGGAAGTCAGTCCGCGCCCGGAACGGATTCGCGCCTTGCACGGCCTGCTCGATCAGAGCCTCGACCCGTCGGCCATGGGCCTGATCCGTAGCGACGGCAGCCGCACCCTGAGCATCCGCGAACTGTCCGATGCCACCGCCGAACTCGAAAACAGCCTGCCCCCTGTGGGAGCGAGCCTGCTCGCGAAGGACGTCAACGATGACGCGTTATCGCAGGATAGACGCGGCGCCTGTGAGTCCATCGCGAGCAGGCTCGCTCCTGCAAAGGAACGTGAGCTGGACGACGAGATCGTTTCGATCTTCCTCGAAGAGGCCGTGGATATCCTCGAAAGCGCCGGCCAGGCCTTGCAGCGCTGGTTGGGCGAGCCGCAGAACGTCGCGCCGCTGTCGTCCTTGCAAAGGGACATGCACACCCTCAAGGGCGGTGCGCGCATGGCCGAGGTCGAGCCGGTCGGTGACCTGGCCCATGAACTGGAAAACCTCTACGAAGGCCTGGTCGACCGTCGTTACAGCTACAGCGTCGGGTTGACCGATTTGCTGCAACGCAGCCATGAGCGGTTGGCGCAATTGCTTGAGCAACTGCAACAGCACCAGCCCTTGGGCGACTCGAGCGAGTTGATCGAAGCGATCCGCGTGTTGCGCCAAGGGCAAACGGGCCACGCCGATGTGATCGAACCTGCGGCCAGCCATGACTCGGCCCATCACGACAGCGAGCTGCTGGACATCTTCCTCGAAGAAGGTTTCGACATCATCGAAAGCTCCGGTGCGGCGCTGGTGCGCTGGCAGGCCGAGCCGTCGAATCGTCAGGAAGTGGAAACCCTGCTGCGCGACCTGCACACGCTCAAGGGCGGCGCCCGTATGGTGGAAATCGCCCCGATCGGCGATTTGGCCCATGAGCTGGAGTTTCTCTACGAAGGTTTATCCACCGGGGTGCTGAAACCCACGTCAGCGTTGTTCGAGCTGCTGCAACGCAGCCATGACCGTCTGGCGCAAATGCTCGACGCGACCCGCGCCGGCGAACCCTTGCCGCCGGCCGATCGGCTGATCGACGCGATCAAGAACTTCAGCCACCCGACGCTGCCTGAAGCGCCAGCGCCAATCTCGCTGCCCGTCACCGCAAAAAACGAAGCCCCGCAGCAGCCCGATGCCGGGGCCGACATGGTCAAGGTTTCGGCGGAACTGCTCGATGACCTGGTCAACCTGGCCGGCGAGACATCGATCTTTCGCGGCCGCATCGAGCAGCAGGTCAGCGATGCGCAAATCACCCTGAACGAGATGGAAACCACCATCGAGCGGATGCGCGATCAACTGCGTCGACTCGATATCGAAACCCAGGGCCGGATCCTCAGTCGCCAGCAAGTCGACGCCGAACGGCTGGGTTACGAGGAATTCGATCCGCTGGAGATGGACCGTCACTCGCAATTGCAGCAACTGTCGCGGGCGCTGTTCGAATCGGCCTCCGACCTGCTCGACCTCAAGGAAACCCTCGACCGGCGCAACCAGGACGCGGAAAACCTGCTGCAACAGCAAGGCCGCATCAACACCGAACTGCAGGAAGGCCTGATGCATACGCGCATGGTGCCGTTCGAGCGGATGCTGCCGCGCTTGAAGCGCATCGTTCGTCAGGTGTCCGAAGAGTTGGGCAAGGACGTCGAGTTCATCGTCGAAAATGCTGAAGGCGAGATGGATCGCAACGTGCTCGAACGCATGGCCGCGCCGCTTGAGCACATGCTGCGCAACGCCGTGGACCATGGCCTGGAATCTGCCGAGGCGCGAATAGCGGCGGGTAAACCGGCACAGGGACGGATCACCCTCGATCTGTTGCGCGAGGGCGGCGACATCATTTTCGATATTCGCGACGACGGTGCCGGCGTGCCCCTGGAGGCGGTGCGGCGCAAGGCGATCAAGCGCGGTTTGCTCGACCCGAACAGCGAGATCAGCGACCGCGACGTGCTGCAATTCATCCTCCAGCCAGGGTTCTCCACGGCCGAGAAAATCACCCAGATTTCCGGGCGGGGCGTCGGCATGGATGTCGTGCATGAAGAAGTCCGGCAACTGGGCGGCAGCATGAGCATCGATTCCGTACGGGGGCAGGGCGTGCACTTCCGCATTCGCCTGCCGTTCACGGTGTCGGTCAACCGCGCGCTGATGGTGCAATGTGGCGAGGATCAGTACGCGATCCCGCTGAACACCATCGATGGCATCGTCCGTGTGCTGCCCAACGAGCTCGAAGGGCATTTCCGCCTCGACCCGCCGACCTATGAATACGCCGGGCAGCGCTATGAACTGTGCTACCTGGGCGAACTGCTGAAAACCAGTCCACGGCCAAAACTGCTGGGCCAGAACCTGCCGCTGCCGGTGCTGCTGGTGCAGTGCAACGAACGGCACATCGCGGTGCTGGTCGATGCCATGGCCGGCACTCGCGAGATCGTGGTCAAGAGCCTCGGCCCGCAGTTCGCGGCCGTGAAGGGCGTGTCCGGCGCGACGATCCTGGGGGATGGCCGGGTGGTGCTGATCCTGGATTTGCTGGCGCCGATCCGCGCCCTGCAAGCCCATGTGCCACAGCGTCCGGCGAATCCCGATACCGAGAGCGAGCCGCAACGGCCGTTGCTGATCATGGTGGTCGATGACTCGGTCACCGTGCGCAAGGTCACCAGCCGCTTGCTCGAACGCCACGGCATGAACGTGCTGACGGCCAAGGACGGGGTCGACGCCATGCTGCTGCTTGAAGAACACATGCCCGACGTATTGCTGCTCGACATCGAAATGCCGCGCATGGACGGTTTCGAAGTGGCAACGCTGGTGCGCAGCGACGAGCGTTTGAAGCACCTGCCGATCATCATGATCACCTCGCGCACCGGGCAGAAACACCGCGACCGCGCCATGGCCATCGGCGTCAACGACTACCTCGGCAAGCCGTACCAGGAGTCGGTACTGCTCGAAAGCATCGCCCTATGGAGCAAAACCCATGCTTGAGCGGCTGATCGACCAGCGCACCAGCCACCTCACCGGCCTCTTGCTGCCACTGGCCGACCGCAACCTGATCCTGCCCAACGTCGCGGTCGCCGAACTGATCGACTACCAGCCCGCGGCATTCGACCTCGACACGCCGCCCTGGTATCTGGGGCGAGTACCGTGGCGCAACCGGCAAATCCCGCTGCTCAGTTTCGAGTCGGCGTGCGGCAGTAAAATCATCATCGGTGAGCGCGCACGAATCGTCATCCTCAACGCCCTCGGCGGCCGCCCCGAGCTGAAATTCATCGCCATGCTGGTCCAGGGCATTCCCCGCTCGTACAAGCTCGACAGTCAATTGAGCTATGTCGACGTGCCGCTGTGCTCGCTGGAAAAAGCAGCGGTGCAAGTGGGTGATCAAGTGGCCAGGGTTCCGGATTTGCTGGCGTTGGAAGAGTTGTTGGTGGGGGCGGGGTTGGTTTGAAGGTTCCCTTTCTGGGACTTATTGGTTGCTGATGTGGAAACCCTTTTGGAGTCCAAGGATGGGCAGCAACGAGAATCTGGAAAACCTGTTACGTAGCGGTGGACTGAAGGCCGAAGCGCTTTCTGCGCCACCCGGACCAACAACGGCGCAGTACGCCTCGAAACGTTTTGACGGCCCCATCGCCGGCAAGCCGGCTCCCACAGTGTCCGTGTATTGCCCAACATCGCTGGCAACCACGATACCTGTGGGAGCGGGCTTGCCCGCGAAGTCGTCAGCCCTGAGAACGCAACGCTCCTGGACCATTAACCTGACCGTAACAATCCACCACGCTGCTTGATTGATACCCCCCACCCAACGCTCCTAAGGTGACCCCACGACAGCGAACCCGTGGAGTGGTCATGACAACAACAATATCCCCCGACTCGCGATGGACGCGGCGGCGCAGCGAAAAGCAGCGGCGTCTCGAACTGGTGCGGGGTCTTGCCGACGGTGTGGTGTTGCCCACCGACAAGATCGTGGCGGCGCTGGAGGCGTTGATTCTGCCCGGCGACCGTGTGGTGCTGGAGGGCAACAACCAGAAGCAGGCGGATTTTCTCTCTCGCTCCTTGGTCAAGGCCGATCCCGGCAAGCTGCATGATTTGCACATGATCATGCCCAGCGTCGGGCGCGCCGAGCATCTGGACCTGTTCGAACGCGGCATCGCCAGCAAACTCGACTTCGCCTTCGCCGGCGCGCAAAGCTTGCGCATCAGCCAGTTGCTCGAAGACGGCCTGCTGGAAATCGGCGCGATCCACACCTACATCGAACTCTATGCGCGGCTGGTGGTGGACCTGATTCCCAATGTCGTGCTCTCGGCCGGGTTCATGGCCGACCGCGCCGGCAACATCTACACCGGGGCAAGTACCGAAGACACCCCGGCCCTGATCGAGCCGGCCGCGTTCAGCGACGGCATCGTCATCGTCCAGGTCAACCAGTTGGTGGACGACGTCAGCGAGTTGCCCCGCGTCGACATTCCCGCGTCCTGGGTCGACTTCGTGGTGGTGGCCGACAAGCCGTTCTACATCGAACCGCTGTTCACCCGCGACCCCCGGCACATCAAGCCTGTGCACGTGCTGATGGCAATGATGGCGATTCGCGGCATCTACGAAAAACACAACGTTCAGTCGCTCAATCACGGCATCGGTTTCAACACTGCCGCCATCGAGCTGATCCTGCCGACCTACGGCGAATCCCTTGGATTGAAGGGCAAGATCTGCCGCAACTGGACACTCAATCCGCACCCGACGCTGATCCCGGCGATTGAAAGCGGTTGGGTCGAAAGCGTGCATTGCTTCGGCACCGAACTGGGCATGGAAAACTACATCGCCGCCCGGCCTGACGTGTTCTTCACCGGGCGTGACGGTTCCATGCGCTCCAACCGCATGTTCAGCCAGCTCGCCGGGCAATACGCGGTGGACCTGTTTATCGGCGCCACCCTGCAAGTCGATGGCGACGGCCATTCTTCAACCGTGACCCGTGGACGCCTGGCCGGTTTCGGTGGGGCGCCGAACATGGGCCACGATCCGCGTGGTCGGCGCCACGGTACGCCGGCCTGGCTCGACATGCGCCACAGCGACGCGCCTGAACCGATGCTCGAACGCGGCAAAAAACTCGTGGTGCAGATGGTCGAGACCTTCCAGGAGGGCGGCAAGCCGACCTTCGTCGAAACCCTCGATGCGATCGACGTGGCGAAGAAAAGCGGCATGCCATTGGCGCCGATCATGATCTACGGCGACGACGTCACCCATCTGCTCACCGAAGAAGGCATCGCCTACCTGTACAAGGCGCGCTCGCTGGAAGAGCGCCGGGCGATGATTGCCGCCGTCGCCGGGGTGACCGCTATCGGCCTGCGTCATAACCCCAAAGACACGGCGCGCATGCGCCGTGAAGGGCTGATCGCCTTGCCCGAAGACCTGGGTATCCGCCGCACCGACGCCACCCGCGAATTGCTCGCCGCCAAAAGCGTGGCCGATCTGGTCGAGTGGTCCGGTGGTCTCTACAACCCGCCCGCCAAATTCAGGAGCTGGTAATGCACGCATTCAACCTGCAAGCGAAAACCCTGACCCTGGCTGACCGGCTGGCGGACCTGGCGGTGGACGCGCTGATCGACGAAGCGGACCTGTCGCCGAAACCGGCGCTGGTGGACCGACGCGGCAGCGGCGCCCATACCGATTTGCACCTGGGGCTGATGCACGCCTCGGCACTGGCATTGTGGCCGGCATTCAAGGAAATGGCTGAAGTCGCCATCGAGATCGGCGAGATCGGTTTGCCCCTGCGTGAGGTCATCGGGCTGATCGGCCGAGAAGGTGAGCAAGCGATGCTCGCCACCACCCACGGCGTGAATACCCATCGCGGGGCCATCTGGGCGTTGGGCCTGTTGGTCGCGGCTGCCGCGCTGGAGCCTGAATCCACTGCCGCAGGTTCCATCGCTTTGCGCGCCGCACGCCTGGCCTTGCTCGACGACCGCCATGCGCCAAGGCCTTTGAGCCATGGTGCCCAGGTCGCCCAGCGCTACGGCGCTCGCGGTGCCCGGGAAGAAGCGCAGTTGGGCTTCCCGGCCGTCACCCAACGCGCACTGCCGCAACTCAAGCGCAGCCGCGCCGCCGGCCATGGCGAACAGAACGCCCGGCTCGATGCACTGCTGGCGATCATGACCCGACTGGCCGACACCTGCGTGCTCTACCGCGCGGGCGAACAAGGCCTGCACACCATGCAGTGTGGCGCCCAGGCGGTGCTCGACGCGGGCGGCAGTGCCAGCCTCGCCGGTCGCCGTCGCTTGCACGAGCTGGACCAACAATTAATCGCGCTGAATGCCTCGCCCGGTGGTGCTGCCGATCTGCTCGCAGCCTGCCTGTTCATCGACCGCATCGAATCCCGCGACGGCATTAATCAGGGAGCTTTTTGATGGAAACCTTATCCTTTGAATTCCCCGCCGGGCAGCCGCCACGCGGCCGCACACTGGTGGGCTGTGTCGGCTCGGGCGATCTGGAAGTGCTGATCGAGCCGGGTCAGGCCGGCAAGCTGACCATCACCGTGCAGACCTCGGTCAATGGCAGCGAACAACGCTGGCGGCACCTGTTTGCACGGATGTTCGACGGGCAGACCCCTCCGGCGATGGACATCGACATTCACGATTTCGGCGCCACCCCCGGCGTGGTGCGTTTGCGCCTGGAGCAGGGCTTCGAGGAGATCGGCCATGACTGACAGCGCAGATCTGCTGCACAAGCACAGCTTCGTCGAACTCGGCGCCCGCCAACGGGCGAAAGCCTTGCTCGATGTCGGCACCTTTCGCGAATTGCTCGATCCGTTTCAACGGGTCATGTCGCCCTGGTTGTCACGTCAGGGTGTGGTGCCACAGGCCGATGACGGCGTGATCATTGCCAAGGGCAGCATCGACGGTTTGCCGGTGGTGATCGGGGCTATCGAAGGGGCTTTCCAGGGCGGCAGCCTCGGTGAAGTCGGCGGGGCGAAACTGGCCGGTGCCCTGGAGCTGGCGGCCGAAGACAACCGCAACGGCATCCCGACCCGTGCCGTGCTGCTGCTGGAAACCGGTGGCGTGCGTTTGCAGGAAGCCAACCTCGGCTTGGCGGCGATTGCCGATGTTCATGCGGCGATTGTCGACCTGCGCCAATACCAACCCGTGATTGGCGTGGTGGCCGGCAGTGTGGGCTGCTTCGGCGGCATGTCGATTGCCGCGGGCTTGTGCAGCTACTTGCTGGTGACCCAGGAAGCGCGCCTCGGCCTGAACGGCCCACAGGTGATCGAACAGGAGGCCGGGCTTGAGGAATACGACTCGCGGGATCGTCCGTTCATCTGGAGCCTGACTGGTGGCGAGCAACGGTTTGCCACCGGCCTGGTGGATCGCTACGCCGAGGACGATGTGGCTCAGATACGCCAGCAGGTCAGCGCATTGCTCAAGCAGGGTTTGCCCGCACAGCACCGCAGCACTCAGGCCGAACTGTTCCTGCAACGGCTGGCGCGTCTGGACGCCGGGCCGCAAATCGAGCCTTCAATGGTTCGCGATCTGTATCAAGGAGAGCGCTCATGAGTTCGTATTCCCTGAGAGGCTTGAACTGGTTCAACGCCTTGAGTGCTGGCGCCAAAGCGGTCGAAGGTTTGCCGGCTTCGCTGAAGGTGGCGGATGGATTTTTAGGTGAACAAGCCGTTCGGTTTATCGCGGTGGTGGCCGACCCGGATAACCGTTTCGTCCGTGCCCGTCACGGCGAAGTCGGCTTGCTCGAAGGCTGGGGCCTGGCCAAGGCGGTGGATGAAGTCATTGCGGCCGATCAGGACAAAGCGCAAAAACGTGCCTTGATCGCCATCGTCGACGTTCCGAGCCAGGCTTATGGCCGACGCGAAGAAGCGCTCGGTATTCATCAGGCCCTGGCCGGTGCCGCCGACAGTTATGCCCGTGCCCGCCTGGCCGGCCACGCCGTGATCGGCTTGTTGGTGGGCAAGGCCATGTCCGGGGCGTTTCTCGCTCATGGTTATCAAGCCAACCGGCTGATTGCCCTGCGTGATCCTGGGGTGATGGTGCATGCCATGGGCAAGGCTTCGGCGGCGCGGGTGACGCTGCGAAGTGTCGAAGAACTGGAAACCCTGGCCGCCAGCGTGCCGCCGATGGCCTATGACATCGACAGCTATGCCAGCCTCGGTTTGCTCTGGGAAACCTTATCGGTGGAGCAGATCGAACAACCCTCGGCGAACGATCTGGCGCGGGTGACTGAGTGCCTGACGTTGGCGATCGGCGATGTCGCTGCCAAGGGACGCGACCTGAGCGGCCGCCTCGGTGCCGCCCATCGCGCGGCCTCAAGCCAGGTTCGCCAATTGCTGAGGGCGCAGTGGTGAGCACGCTGCTGGCCCACGACCTGCTCTGGGGGATGACCCCGGCGCAGTTGCCTGCGGATGCGCCTGCGTGGGTGATCGAGTCTGTCCTTGCCGGGCAACCGGTGGTGGTACGACGGGCCTTGTCAGCGGCCGGGCAGGTCGCGGTCGGTGTGCGTGGCCGTCTGCGTGAGCAGCGTTACGCGGCGTCTATGGCGATCCGGTCGATCACCCGTCGGGTCACGCCGGAAGCATTGCGCCATGTCGTGATCGACCGTGATCTGCCGGTGGTGAAAGCCCTGGCTCAATTGCGGCCCCTGCTCGATAGCTGTGGTTGGGTCTGGGGTGTCAGCGGCAGTGCCGGGTTTCAGCTGGCCAGCGGATTTTCAGCCCTGCACGAGGGCAGTGATCTCGACCTGATCCTGCGCACGCCGCAGCCGCTGAGTCGTACCCGTGCTCAAGCGTTGCTGGCGACGCTCGACACCGCCATGTGCGTGGTGGACATGCAATTGCAGACGCCATTTGGCGCCGTCGCCTTGCGTGAATGGGCCGGCTCTTCGAATCGCGTGCTGCTCAAGAGCGCAAGCCAGGCCTGTCTGGTGCTCGATCCATGGAATCCGCAGGAGCAGGCAGCGTGAGCAGCTTGTTGGTGTTCCCCGGCCAGGGCGCGCAGCAGCCGGGCATGCTTCAGCGCTTGCCTCGGGAAACCCTGAGCGAGGCCAGCGACGTGCTCGGCGAGGATGTCTTGCGGCTGGATTCTGCTGCGGCTTTGCAGTCGACGCGGGCCGTTCAGCTGTGCCTGTTGATCGCGGGTGTGGCGGCCTCACGGCAGCTGTCAGTGGCTGCGGATTACGTCGCCGGATTGTCGATCGGCGCCTACCCGGCAGCGGTGGTGGCCGGTGCCCTGAGTTTCAGCGATGCGTTGCATCTGGTCAGCCTGCGCGGTGAGTTGATGCAGCAGGCTTATCCTCAGGGCTACGGCATGACCGCGATCATCGGTCTGGATCTGGCTACGGTAGAAGGTTTGCTGGCCCGGGTTCACGGCGACGACACGCCGGTTTACCTGGCCAACATCAACGCTGATAACCAGGTGGTGATTGCCGGCAGCGATGGGGCGATGAAAGCTGTCGCCGAGTTGGCGAAAGTGAATGGCGCCGGGCTGGCCAAGCGTCTGGCGGTGAGCGTGCCGTCGCACTGTCCGCTGCTGGATGCGCCGGCGAAGGTCCTGGCCGAAGCCTTCGCCACGGTGCCACTGAAAACGCCGGTCCTGGGTTATCTCAGCGGCAGCCGCGCGCGGATGGTGACCCACATCGAAGCGTTGCGCGACGACCTCGCTTTCAACATGTGCCGCGTGGTGGATTGGCGCGGCACGGTACAAAGCGCTTATGAGCGCGGCGTACGTCTACAGATCGAACTGCCGCCCGGTGCGGTGTTGACCGGGCTGGCGCGCCGGGTGTTCGAGCAGGGCACCGTGATGGCTTTCGACGGTGCACGGCTCGATACCCTGCAGGCGCTGTTGCGTGAGGAGGGAAGCCGCCAATCCTAGATCACTGACTCAGGCTTCGAACAACAAAAACAATATTCGACGATGCAATTTGAGGACGACAATAATGATTATTTACGGTGTGGCGCTGTTGGCGATCTGTACGCTGGCAGGGGTGATCATGGGTGACATGCTGGGCGTGTTGCTGGGCGTCAAATCCAACGTCGGCGGGGTCGGGATCGCGATGATCCTGCTGATCTGCGCGCGGTTGTGGATGCACAAGCGTGGCGGCATGACCAGGGACTGCGAGATGGGCGTCGGTTTCTGGGGCGCGATGTACATTCCGGTGGTGGTGGCGATGGCCGCGCAACAGAACGTGGTCACGGCGCTGCACGGCGGCCCGGTGGCGGTGCTGGCGGCCATCGGTTCGGTGGTGGTCTGCGGCTGCACCATTGCGCTGATCAGCCGGACTCACAAAGGCGAACCCTTGCCCGACGAACCGGCGGAAATAACCCCGGTTGGCGCATCGGCAGGAGGTCGCTGATATGTGGGATCTCATCGAGAAAGGCTTGGAACATAACGGTCTGGTCACGGCGTTCGCGTTCGTTGGCGTGATCATGTGGGTGTCGGTGGTGGTGTCCAAACGCCTGACTTTCGGGCGCATTCACGGCTCGGCGATTGCCATCGTCATCGGCCTGGTCCTGGCCTGGGTCGGCGGCACCATGACCGGCGGGCAAAAAGGCCTGGCGGACCTGACGCTGTTCTCCGGCATCGGCCTGATGGGCGGCGCCATGTTGCGCGACTTTGCCATCGTCGCCACGGCGTTCGAAGTGCAGGCGACGGAAGCGAAAAAGGCCGGGTTGATCGGGGTGATTGCGCTCCTGCTGGGCACGGTGTTGCCGTTCATTGTCGGCGCGAGCATCGCCTGGGCATTTGGTTATCGCGATGCGGTGAGCATGACCACCATCGGCGCCGGTGCGGTGACCTACATCGTCGGGCCGGTGACCGGGGCAGCGATTGGTGCCAGTTCCGATCTGGTGGCGTTGTCGATTGCCACCGGGCTGATCAAGGCGATTCTGGTGATGGTCGGCACGCCGATGGCGGCGCGCTGGATGGGCCTGGATAACCCGCGTTCGGCCATGGTGTTTGGCGGCCTGGCCGGGACGGTCAGCGGTGTGACGGCGGGGCTGGCGGCGACGGATCGGCGCCTGGTGCCTTATGGTGCGTTGACGGCGACCTTCCATACCGGGCTGGGCTGCTTGCTGGGGCCTTCGTTGTTGTTCTTCATTGTGCGCGGGATTGTCGGTTAGGTCTGGATCTGCGGCGTCTGTTCTGACGCATTCGCCGGCAAGCCGGCTCCCACAGGGATATGCATTCCCCTGTGGGAGCGTGGCTTGCCCGCGATGCAGGCAACTCGGTCTCAACCCTGCCGATTGGCATACATCCGACACTCTGCCAATAGCGCCAGCAGATTCGGGTCACGCTCCTTGGCCTTGAGAAACACCACGCCGATGTGCTGCTGCAACCGGTATTTTTCCTGCAACGGGATCAGCTTCACCCGGTTCTCGTACACCGCCGCAATCCTGCCCGGCAGCAATGCATAACCCACCCCCGAACTGACCATGCTCAGCAAGGTGAAGATGTCGTTGACCTGCATCGCCACCTTCGGCTCGAACCCCGCCTGCTCGAATACCCGCTTGCCGTCCTGATGGGTGGCGAAGCCCTGGGTCAGGGTGATGAAGGTTTCGTCGCGCACTTCGGCGAGGTCGACTTCGGTGCGTTGGGCGAACTTCGAATCGGCCGGCGTGGCGAGGAAGATATCGTCGGAAAACAGTTGGATCTGCTCGCAATCCGGGTCGTTGATGCTGTCGTCCAGGGACACCAGGATCGCATCCACTTCCATGTTCTTGAGCTTGTAGAGCAGGTCGAAATTCGAACCAAGGATCAGGTCGATGTTGAGTTCGCTGCGGCGGATTTTCAGCCCCATGATCAACTGCGGCACGGTCTTCACGGTCAGCGAATACAGCGAGCCCAGTTTGAAACGTTCAGCGGAAAATCCGGCGGCCTCGCGGGTCAGGCGTACGCTCTCGAGCACGTCCTGAATCAGCTTCTGCGCCCGTTCTTCCAGCACGTAGGCGCTTTCCAGCGGGGTCAGGTTGCGGCCTTCGTGTTTGAACAACGGGCAGCGCAAGGCGCTTTCCAGAGAGTGGATCGCCCGGTGCACGCTGACGTTGCTGGTCTGTAACTCGGCCGCGGCCCGGGCCAGATTGCCGGTGCGCATGAAGGCCAGGAACACCTCGAGTTTTTTCAGGGTCAACTCTTCGTCAATCAGCATGGCGCGGACTCTTTTTGGAATGATCCGATTGTGCCTATTTACATTGGGTTACGCAGACCTTTGTGGGCGCTGGCTTGCCAGCGATGGCGTCATGAAGATCAACGTAGAGTTTGGGGTCCTGTCGCCAGCACGCTGGCTACAAAGAGATTTGTGTTTTGAAGCATTGCGCTTTTACGCTTGAAGCCTGAGCCTTGCGCACGGCGGTAACGAAATCTCGAGGTGAGCAATACATGTATCACGGGGAAAGACTCAATGCCTGGACGCATCTGATCGGGGCGGTAGCGGCGTTTGTCGGGGGTGTCTGGCTGATCGTCGTCGCCAGTCTGGACGGCAGTCCGTGGAAGATTGTCAGCATGGCGATCTACGCCTTCACCTTGCTGGTGCTGTACAGCGCGTCGACCGTGTACCACAGCGTGCGCGGGCGCAAGAAAGTGATCATGCAGAAGGTCGATCACTTTTCGATCTACCTGTTGATCGCCGGCAGCTATACGCCGTTTTGCCTGGTGACCTTGCGCGGGCCCTGGGGCTGGACGTTGTTCGGGATTGTCTGGGGGCTGGCGCTGATCGGCATTTTGCAGGAGATCAAGCCGCGCTCGGAAGCGCGGATTCTGTCGATCGTGATTTACGCGGTGATGGGCTGGATCGTGCTGGTGGCGGTCAAGCCATTACTGGCGGCGCTGGGTGGCGCCGGGTTTGCGTGGTTGGCCTCGGGCGGGGTGTTGTACACCGTGGGCATTATCTTTTTTGCCCTCGATCATCGTCTGCGCCATGCCCACGGGATCTGGCATCTGTTCGTGATTGCCGGGAGCCTGCTGCACTTCGTGGCGATTTTCTTTTATGTCCTGTGACCGCTCCTACAGATCCGGCGCAAGACCAGCAATGCGATCGAGTTGTGCCTGGGCCTGTCGACTGAACACCTGCAACAGGTCGCTCAAAGTGTGGGGCGGCGGTTCCGTGGCGCGGGTCACCGCGTAAAGGGTGATGGGCAGCGGTGGCGCGAGAGGGCGAATAGTCGTTTTGACGGGGGAGGCGCCCAGGGCCGTGAACGGATCGATCACCGCCAGCCCGGCACCGGACTCCACCATCGCCCGGGCCAGCGAATAGGTCTGCACCGCGATGCGCACCCGGGGCGGCGGTTCGACCGCTTCGAGGTAGCTGTCGAGCCGGGCGGCCAGCGGGTCGGCACTGGACAAGCCAATCAGCGGCGCATCGGCCAGGGCCATCAATGACAATGGCATGCCGGCCTGCGCCGATGGCCAGTAACCCGCCGGTGCCAGCACCACCAATACACCGCCCGCCAAGGCTTGGGCCTTGAGCCCCGGATGATCCGGTCTTTGAAGCGTCAGGGCGACATCCACTTCACGCATCAGCAGGTTCTGCACCAGCTCACGGCTATGGGCGCTGGACAGTTCGCAGGCGATGTCCGGGTAGCGTGCGGTCCACTCGTGAATGGCCGGCGGCAACAACGACAGGGCCAGCGCCGGAGTGGCGCCGATCCGCAGGCTGTGGCCCGGTTCGCGACGCAGGCTCTGGGCCAGGCGCCGCACGCCTTGCAAACTTTCGCTGACCTTGTCGACCTCGCGCTCCAGCTCCAGCGCTTCGGGCGTCGCTTGCAACTTGCCGCGAACCCGCAAGAACAACGGGAACCCCAACTGCTGCTCGGCGTGCTGCAGCACCTTGGTCACCGCCGGTTGCGAGACGTGCAGCAATTGCGCGGCGGCGCTGATCGATCCGGTTTGGCGGATGGCCTGGAAAATCTCGATGTGACGGAGGCGCATGGCGAGTCCATAACCTTTGTTTATGGGTTAAGCATCTTTATTCATTGTTCGCCGCCTGTCACCTGGCCCTAACCTCGGCTTCGTCATCACAACGGTTTTAAGGACGGACATGGCTCAGCGTGTGTGCATCATCGGCGGCGGCGTGATTGGCCTGGCAACGGCCTATGCGCTGGTGCGCGACGGCTTTGAGGTAACCGTCATCGAGGCGCGGGACGCGTTGGGCAGCGAAACCAGTTTCGCCAATGGTGGACAACTCTCCTATCGCTACGTCGCACCTTTGGCTGACGCCGGCGTGCCGTTGCAAGCCATCGGCTGGATGCTGCGCGGCGACTCACCCTTGAAGCTGCGCCCGCGGTTCGACGCTGCGCAGTGGCGCTGGATGGCGTCCTTTCTCGGCGCTTGCCGCCGCTCGGTCAACCGTGAGAACGCCGCACACTTGCTGCGGCTGGCGCTGTTCAGTCAAGGCACATTGAAGGCATGGCGCGAAGACGATGGGCTCGCAGGCTTCCAATGGCGGCGCAACGGCAAACTGGTGACCTTCCGGGAGCGCGCCAGCTTCGAGCATGCATGCCAGCGGCTGGCCGACCCTCAGCAGCAACAGGTGCTGTCGGCGGCCGAGTGCGCTCAACTTGAGCCGGCCCTGGCCGATGCACCCTTTGTCGGTGCGATTTATACGCCGGACGAAGAAGTGGGCGATTGCCATGCTTTCTGCCGGCAACTGGCTGCACGGTTGCAAGCGTCCGGGCGTTGCGAGTTACGCCTGGGGCAAGCGGTGACCGGCATTCGCCACGCCAACGGCAGCGTCAGCGCCATCGATCTGGGCGAGCAAGTGTTGCCGGTCGATCAATTGGTGATCGCCGCCGGCCACCGCAGTCCGCTGTTGACATTGCCCGGTCTGCAATTGCCGTTGTACCCGCTCAAGGGCTACAGCCTGACGGTGCCCATCGGCCCCGAACACCAGGCCCCGGATGTGAGCATCACCGACTACGACCGCAAGATCGTATACGCACGGATCGGCGAGCAGTTGCGGGTGGCCGCGATGGTCGACATCGTTGGCTTTGATCCTGCTATAGACCCCAAACGACTGGCGTTGATCAAGCGTCAGGCCCGTGACACCTTCCCCAATGCCGGGGCCTATGACGCGGCCACCGAATGGGCCGGGATGCGCCCGGCCACGCCGAGCGGCGTGCCGTTGCTGGGCGCCACGGCCTATCGCAACCTGTGGCTCAACATCGGTCATGGCGCGTTGGGTTTCACCCTGGCCTGTGGCAGTGGGCGGTTGCTCAGTGAACTGATCGGCCAGCGCCGGCCCTCCATCGATATGCACGGTTTCAACCACCGGGCTGCCTGATCTTTTATTTGCCAAGAGGACACTGCAATGACCATTACCCGACTCCACAGCAACCCGAGGTTGTCTGGCGCCGTGACGTTTGGCGATCTGGTATTTCTCTCTGGCCAAGTGCCGGGTGAAGCCTCGGACGTGGGCGGTCAGACCCGCGAAGTGCTGGCCAGGATTGATGCGTTGCTGGCCGAAGCCGGCAGCCACAAGGATCAAATGCTCAGCGCGACCATTTACTTGAAAAATATCACCGACGATTTTGCCGCCATGAATGAGGTCTGGTCGAACTGGCTATCGCCAGGGCAGGCCCCGAGCCGCACGACCGTGCAGGCCGAGTTGGCGAGACCGCAGGTGCTGGTGGAAATCACTGTCATCGCCGCTCGTTTGAAATGACCCTCATCCAACACCCACAACGGAGAATAACAATGCAAAAAATCACGTTGCTCGGCTGCACCCTCGGACTGTTGCTCACGAGTCCGGTCCAGGCCAACGAGGCCCCACTGACCGGCACCCTGAGCAAGATCGCCAATGCCAGGAGCATTACCCTGGGCTATCGCGATGCGTCGGTGCCGTTCTCATACGTGGGTGATCAAACCGGCAAACCGATGGGCTATTCGGTGGATCTGGCGGGCAAGATTGTCGAGCGAATCCAGCAGCAATTGGCGTTGCCGGACCTGAAGGTGAAGTACAACCTGGTGACCTCGCAAACACGCATTCCTCTGGTGCAGAACGGTACCGTGGACCTGGAGTGTGGCTCCACGGGCGTGACCGCCGAGCGGCAGAAGCAAGTGGCGTTTTCCTATGGCTTCATCTATGTAAAAGGCCAATTGCTGACCGCCAGGGACAGCGGTATCAAAAGCTTCGCCGACTTGCATGGCAAGAACGTGGTGACGACTGCCGGTACTACCAACGAGCGCTTCCTGAAGAGCTACAACGTCGACCACAAGATCGACATGTTCGTGATCAGCGCCAAGGATCACGGCGAAGCCTTTCAGATGCTGCAATCGGGTCGTGCCGCCGCTTTCTACATGGACGATGCGCTGCTCTACGGCGAGCGCGCCAAGGCCCATGATCCACACAAGTGGGTGGTGGTGGGAGAGGAGCAATCGCGGGAAATCTACAGCTGCATGGTGCGCAAGGACGACCCGCAGTTCCTGGCGCTGGTCAACGGCGCACTGGGGGATCTGTACAGTTCGGGAGAAATCAACGGCATCTACCAGCGCTGGTTCGAACAGCCGATCCCGCCGAAGGGTTTGAACCTTGAGTTTCCGATGACCAGCGAACTCAAGGCGATCATTGCCAAGCCGGTGAGCGATCCGGTGCAATAGTTATCTGTGCTGTTGCCGTAGACCGCGTCACGACCATCGCGAGCAGGCTCGCTCCCACAGTGGAACGCATTTGAAAGGTGGGAGCCTGCTCGCGATAGGGGCCTAGAAATCGCCCCAAAGCTGCTGGGCTACGGACAGAGCCACAACCGGCGCAGTCTCTGTACGCAATACCCGAGGCCCCAGCCGGGCCGCATGAAAACCAGCGGCCTTGGCCTGATCCACTTCCGCATCCGACAACCCGCCTTCCGGACCGATCAGAAAGGCCAACGTCGCAGGCTTGGCATGACTGACCAGTGGTTCGGCCACCGGGTGCAGCACCAGCTTCAATTCAGCCTGAGTCTGCTTCAACCAATCGGCCAACAGCACCGGCGGATGAATCACCGGCACCCGTGAGCGCCCGCATTGCTCGCAGGCGCTGATCGCGACCTGGCGCCAGTGCAGCAGGCGTTTGTCGGCGCGTTCGTCCTTGAGCCGCACTTCGCAGCGTTCGCTGAAGATCGGGGTGATTTCGCTGACACCCAGTTCAGTGGCTTTCTGGATCGCCCAGTCCATGCGCTCGCCACGGGACAGGCCCTGACCGAGATGGATCTGCAGTGGCGACTCGACCTGGCCGGCGAATTGCTCGTCGATCTGCACCACAACCCGTTTCTTGCCGACCTCCACCAGGGTGGCGCGGAATTCCTGGCCCGAGCCATCGAACAGTTGCAGCAGATCGCCCTCGGCCATGCGCAACACGCGGCTGATGTAATGGGCCTGGGCTTCGGGCAATTCGTGTTCGCCGGTACTCAGGGGGGCGTCGATAAAGAAACGGGACAGTCTCATTGGGGTTCTCTACTAAATTCGATCGGAGTCGCTTTTGTGGCGAGGGCGCTTGCTCCCACGCCACAGGGTCGTGCAGTGACGGTCAGCCCGGATCACGGAACCCCGGATGGAAGTCCTTCGGCACCGAAACACTGACGCTGTCGCGAGTCGCGATGTCGATGCCTTCGCTGGCCACTTCGGCCAGAAAGTCGATCTGCTCCGGCGTGATCACATACGGCGGCAGGAAATACACCACGCTGCCCAGAGGTCGAAGTAAAGCACCGCGCTCCAGCGCATGCTGGAACACCTTCAGGCCACGGCGCTCCTGCCATGGATAGGCCTCTTTGCTGGCCTTGTCCTTGACCATTTCGATGGCCAGGACCATGCCGGTCTGGCGCACTTCGCTGACGTTAGGGTGATCCACCAGGTGCGCCGTGGAGGAGGCCATGCGCCGCGCCAGGGCCTTGTTGTTCTCGATGACGTTGTCTTCTTCGAAGATATCCAGCGTTGCCAGCGCCGCCGCACAGGCCAGCGGGTTGCCGGTGTAGCTGTGCGAGTGCAGGAAGGCGCGCAGGGTAGGGTAGTCGTCGTAGAAGGCGCTGTAGACATCGTCGGTAGTCAGGCACGCCGCCAGCGGCAGGTAACCACCGGTCAGGGCCTTGGACAGGCAGAGGAAATCCGGACGGATGCCGGCCTGTTCACAGGCGAACATGGTGCCGGTGCGGCCGAAGCCGACGGCGATTTCGTCGTGGATCAGGTGCACGCCATAGCGGTCGCAGGCTTCGCGCAGCAACTTGAGGTACACCGGGTGGTACATGCGCATGCCGCCGGCACCCTGGATCAGCGGCTCGACAATCACTGCCGCGACCGTGTCGTGGTTCTCGGCCAGGGTCTGTTCCATGGCGGCGAACATGGTTCGCGAGTGTTCTTCCCAGCTCATGCCTTCGGGGCGCAGGTAGCAATCCGGGCTTGGCACCTTGATGGTGTCGAGCAGCAGGGCTTTGTAGGTTTCGGTGAACAGCGGCACGTCGCCCACCGACATCGCCGCCATGGTTTCGCCGTGGTAGCTGTTGGTCAGGGTCACGAAGCGCTTCTTGTTCGGCTGACCGCGGTTGAGCCAGTAGTGAAAGCTCATTTTCAGCGCCACTTCGATGCAGGACGACCCGTTATCGGCGTAGAAGCACCGCGTCAGGCCTTCCGGTGTCATCTTCACCAGGCGCTCGGACAACTCGATCACGGGCTGATGGCTGAAACCGGCGAGGATCACGTGTTCGAGTTGATCGACCTGATCCTTGATGCGCTGGTTGATGCGCGGGTTGGCATGGCCGAACACATTGACCCACCAGGAGCTGACGGCATCGAGGTAGCGCTTGCCTTCGAAGTCTTCCAGCCAGACGCCTTCGCCGCGCTTGATCGGGATCAGTGGCAGTTGTTCGTGATCTTTCATCTGGGTGCAGGGATGCCACAACACCGCGAGATCGCGTTCCATCCACTGTTTATTCAGGCCCATTTTCACTCTCCTCGAGGCGGTCCGTGACAAGCGCGGACCTACAATCGCGCAAGCCTATGCAATGCGTCGCGTGGGGACAACCCATTGTGTCGATTGAGCTACTTTGTATAGGGCGATCAGACGCTGCTGGCAGGCGTCTGGCGGCTGACGTATCCTTCGCGGTTCTTGAGCCGACTGGCTCGCAAAAACCGCTATTTTTCGTGTATTTCCGGAGTTCGCTGAATGTCTGTCGGTTGGCTGCGCGCCTGTGCGCTGGTGATGTTGGGGCTGTTCAGCGTGTCTGCGCTGGCCAAGGATAAAACCGCAATCGTGATCGGCGGTGGGGTTTCGGGCCTCACGGCGGCTTACGAGCTGCAGAACAAGGGCTGGCAGGTCACGCTGCTGGAAGCCAAACCGAGCCTGGGCGGGCGCTCCGGCATGGCCACCAGCGAGTGGATCGGCAACGACAAGACCCAGCCGGTTTTGAACAAGTACGTCTCGACCTTCAAGCTGAGCACCACGCCAGCGCCTGAGTTCGTGCGTACCCCGGGCTATCTGATCGACGGCGTGTATTACAGCGCTGCCGACCTGGCGACCAAGGAGCCGGCCACCGCCGACGCACTTAAACGCTACGAAAAGACCGTGGACGACCTGGCGCGTTCGATCGACGACCCGCAGAACCCGGCCGCCACCAACACGTTGCACGCCCTGGATCAGATCAACGTGTCCAGCTGGCTCGACAAGCAAAACCTGCCGTCCACCGCGCGCCAGTTGATCAACCAGCAAATTCGTACTCGCTACGACGAACCTTCGCGCCTGTCGCTGCTGTACTACGCGCAGCAGAGCCGTGTTTACCGTGGCGTGTCGGACCGTGACCTGCGCGCTTCGCGTCTGGTCGGGGGCAGCCCGGTGCTGGCCCAGGCCTTGGTCAAGCAGCTGAAAACCATCAAGACCAACTCCCCGGTCTCGGCCATCACCCAGGACAAGGACGGCGTCACCGTCAAGGTCGGCAGTGTCGGCTACCAAGCTGACTACGTCGTACTGGCCGTGCCGTTGCGCGCCCTGAACAAGATTCAGATGACCCCGGCGCTGGACGCCCAGCATCAGGCAGCAATCAAAGGCACCAACTACGGTTGGCGCGACCAGATCATGCTCAAGTTCAAGACGCCGGTGTGGGAAAGCAAGGCGCGCATGTCCGGCGAGATCTACAGCAACACCGGTCTGGGCATGTTGTGGGTCGAGCCTGCGTTGAAGGGCGGTGCCAACGTGGTGATCAACCTGTCCGGCGACAACGCCCGGGTGATGCAGGCGTTCGGCGACAAGCAAATGGTCGATCAGGTGCTGATTCGCCTGCATGCTTTTTATCCACAGGCGCGTGGCTCGTTCACCGGTTATGAAATCCGTCGCTACAGCACCGACCCCTCGATGGGCGGCGCTTATCTGGCCTTCGGCCCGGGCCAGATCAGCAAGTTCTGGCGCCTGTGGGAACGTCCGATCCAGCGTGTAGCTTTTGCCGGCGAACACACCGACACCTTGTACCCGGGCACCCTGGAAGGCGCATTGCGCACCGGTCAGCGTGCGGCCAGTCAGGTAGAAGACCTGGCGGCGGGCAAGTCGTTTGAGCCGGAGAAAGCGCTTCCGGTGGCGGCTGCGGCAGCAGGTGCCGGCGCGGTGGCGGCGAAGAAAGGCAACTTCTTCACCAATCTGTTTGGTGGCTCGGATGACGAGAAGAAACCGGCACCGGTCAAGGCCCCTGAGCCTGTCGCGCCACCAGCGCCGGCTCCTGCTCCTGCTCCTGCACCTGCGCCGGCCGCTGCGCCAGCCCCGGTCGAAGCGGCGAAGCCTGCAACGCCGGTGAAAGCCGAGCCGGCCAAGAAGGCTCCGGCGAAGAAGCCGGCAGCCAAGACCGAGGCGAAAAAAGCCCCGGCCAAGGCACCTGCCAAGAAAACTGAACCGGCTAAGAAGCCGGCGGCCAAACCGGCAGCCACCCCGGCTCCGGCAACGGAGGCGAAGGCTCAATAACCTTCAGGTGTAAAAAAAGCGCGGCCCATGGGTCGCGCTTTTTTTTGCCATGGCGAGCCCAGGAAAGCCTGACCGCTCGCCTTCCTGCCCCACACGATCCCCTCGCAAGTTGCGTGCTCCGGCCAAGGCTCCAACAAAAAGTGCCTTTGCTCTCGGCAGACGCGAAGCCGCCCGGAAAATGGGGCAGACGTGCGATCACAACGGGAGTGATCACCCCTCTCCACAGGTCACGTTTGTCTGGTCCGCGTCAGGCCTCAAGGCCCCCATTTTTGCCCGAAAAAAAACCATGAGCAGAAATCGAATAAATCTTTCAGTACAGGTGTTCACAGTTTTGTATTCACTTTTTCTGACAATTTGACCTTTAATCTTTCCTTAACTCAGCGATTTCACACTCTTGATCGTATTTCTCGATATTTCAAAGCAAAATTTTCCGCTTTAAATCGATAGATAACTCGATAGTCTTGGGCCAGCACTTACAGGGATCTAGGCAATGCAGCTACGTAACTCCACTTCTCGCTATGGCTGGGTCAGCATCTTCCTGCACTGGGGGGTAGCGCTGGCGGTGTTCGGTTTGTTCGCCCTGGGTCTGTGGATGGTCGATCTGGGTTACTACGACCCCTGGCGTAAAGCCGGCCCCGATATTCACAAGAGCATCGGGCTGATGTTGCTGGCGTTCATGGTGTTGCGCGTGTTGTGGCGTTTCATCAGCCCGCCACCGCCGACGTTGAGCAGCTACAGCCCCATGACGCGTCTGGGTGCCAAGTTGGGCCATGCCTTTCTGTATCTTTGCCTGTTTGCCGTGATGATTGCCGGTTACCTGATTTCCACCGCAGAAGGTGTCGGGATTCCGGTGTTTGACTGGTTTGAAGTGCCTGCGCTGGTTTCCGGACTACCGGACCAGGCAGATAACGCCGGTGCGATTCACCTCTACCTGGCGTGGGCGCTGGTCATTTTTTCCGGCCTCCATGCGTTGGCAGCTTTGAAACACCACTTTATCGACCGTGATGTGACCCTCAAGCGAATGCTGGGTCGCAAAGCCTGAAGTTCAACCTCGACTCCCAAGGAAAACCAAGCATGTTGAAAAAGACTCTCGCCGCTCTGGCAATCGGTTCCGCCCTGCTGTCCGCCAACGTCATGGCAGCTGACTACGTTGTCGATAAACAAGGCCAGCACGCCTTCGTCAACTTCAAGATCAGCCACCTGGGCTACAGCTACATCACCGGTACCTTCAAGGACATCGACGGCAAGTTCAGCTTCGACGCGGCCAAGCCTGAAGACAGCAAGATCGAGTTCAACGTGCACACCGCGAGCGTTTTCACCAACAACGCTGAGCGCGACAAGCACATCTCCAGCAAAGACTTCCTGGAAGTGGATAAATTCGCTACAGCTACCTTCGTGTCCACCAGCGTCAAATCCACCGGCAAAAACGCCGCTGGCAAAGACACTGCCGACGTGACCGGTGATTTGACCCTCCACGGCGTGACCAAGCCAGTCGTGGTCAAGGCCACTTTCCTGGGTGAAGGCAAGGATCCATGGGGCGGCTACCGTGCTGGCTTCGAAGGCACTACCAGCATCAAGCGTTCTGATTTCGGCAAGATGATGGACCTGGGTCCACAGTCCGACGCTGTCGATCTGTACATCACGTTTGAAGGCGTCAAAGCGAAATAATTTTTCGCCCCTGACACAAAAAACGCCCGCTGCTTTTCAGAGCACGGGCGTTTTTTATTGCCGGGCACACATCCATTGTGGGAGCGAGCCTGCTCGCGAAAAACCCATAGGCGCCGCTGGGCATCTGGTTTAACGCGTTATCGTTCACGACCATCGCGGGCAAGCCCGCTCCCACAGGGATTGTGTTGTCCCATAAAAAATGCCCCGGCTCTTTTGAGTCGGGGCATTTTTTATTTCAGCGATAACTCAGCGATTGCGGGTCAGCAATGCCGGTTTTTCTCCGCGAGGACGGCTTGGCAGTTGATCCAGTTGCTCAGGTGTCGGGAAGCGATCAGCCTTCGACTCCTTGTGCATGATCTTCGGTGCCGGGCCACGCGGGTTCTGCACGGCCGGTTCCGAACGAGGCTGGTCGTCGCGGGCCGGACGGCGGTTACGCGAGTCTTCGCGACGGGCCTGGCCGTCACGAGGCGCGCCATTGCGTGGGCCGCTGCGTTTGGCCGGTGGCGTGCCGGTGCTGGCGCCATCGCTGTTGCGCGGACCGTTCTGGCGACCTTGCGGCTTGCCGCCACGTGGTGCGCCCGAACCGGCTGTCGTGCCTTGTGCCGGAGCACCCGGACGGCGGCCACGGCCCTGGGCCGGCTTCTGCTGTGGCACGTAGTCGACGCGGTTACCGAAGTTATCGATATCGTCGTCCAGGAACTCGTCCGGGGCACGATCAGCAGCGGCGCGTGGCGGCTGGCTTGGCTGGCGCTGTTCGCGGGCCGGCGTGCCTTCGCGTGGCTTTTGCTCACGGGCCGGGCGCTCGCCGCGACCGGAGGCCGCCGGTTTTTCCTTGCCTTTGTCCTTGCCCTTGTCCTTGCGACCGCCACCGCTGCCGTTCGGGCCATCGCCGCGCGGGCCACGTGGGTTGCGCGGGTTACGCACATCCGGACGCTCGCGGACTTCAGGCTTCTCGGCTTCCACCGCGCTCGAATCGAAGCCCATCAGATCACCGTCGGCGATTTTCTGCTTGGTCATGCGTTCGATGCTTTTCAGCAGTTTTTCTTCGTCCGGGGCAACCAGCGAGATCGCTTCACCCGAACGACCGGCACGGCCAGTCCGGCCGATACGGTGCACGTAGTCTTCGTCGACGTTCGGCAGTTCGAAGTTGACCACGTGTGGCAACTGGTCGATGTCCAGGCCGCGGGCGGCGATGTCGGTGGCGACCAGGATGCGTACGTCACCGGCCTTGAAGTCGGCCAGGGCTTTGGTGCGGGCGTTCTGGCTCTTGTTGCCGTGGATCGCGACAGCGCTCAGGCCGTGTTTGTCCAGGTACTCGGCCAGGCGGTTGGCGCCGTGCTTGGTACGGGTGAACACCAGCACTTGTTCCCAGGCACCGGCGGTAATCAGGTGCGCCAGCAAGGAGCGCTTGTGGTTGGCCGGCAGGCGGAAGACGCGTTGCTCGATGCGCTCGACCGTGGTGTTCGGCGGCGTGACTTCGATGCGTTCCGGGTTATGCAGCAACTTGCCGGCGAGGTCGGTGATGTCCTTGGAGAAGGTTGCCGAGAACAGCAGGTTCTGCCGTTTGGCCGGCAGGCGGGCCAGGACCTTTTTCACGTCGTGGACGAAGCCCATGTCGAGCATGCGGTCGGCTTCGTCCAGCACGAGGATTTCCACGTGGGACAGATCGACGCTGCCTTGGCCGGCGAGGTCGAGCAGGCGGCCAGGGCAGGCCACCAGCACGTCTACACCGCGGGACATGGCCTGGACCTGCGGGTTCATGCCGACGCCGCCGAAGATGCAGGCGCTGACGAATTTCAGGTCACGTGCGTAGACCTTGAAACTTTCGTGTACTTGCGCGGCGAGCTCGCGAGTAGGGGTCAGGACCAGTACGCGCGGTTGACGCGGGCCATGACGCTGGGATTTGTCCGGATGACCGTTCGGGAACAACCGCTCCAGGATCGGAAGGGCGAAACCGCCGGTTTTACCAGTACCTGTCTGTGCCGCGACCATCAGGTCGCGACCTTGCAACACGGCGGGAATGGCCCGCTGTTGCACCGGAGTAGGCTCGGTATAGCCCGCTGCCTCGATGGCGCGGACTAAAGCCTCGGAGAGACCGAGGGAAGCAAAGGACATGAGTAATCCTGTTTTAGTTAGGGCTTGGCCCAATGGGAGTCTTGCCTGGCGCGAATGGCGTTTAAGAGGAACGCAATCCCGTCCGGTCCTACTGGGTTTCGAAAGCTCGTCTGGAGCGCTCGCGCGGGCCGGAAAGCTGCGCTGTAGCGGGGTCGAGATGCCTTGAACGATTCCGAGCGTCCGGGCGTGAGCCTGGCGGGAAGGCCGGAGTATAACAGAGCAATCACTGCGCGCCGCTTTCCTGCTGCTCAACGGTTTTTGTCGCAGTGGCGGTGGGCCCCGTCGGGGTCACCACGGTGGCCGGGTCGGCACCGTAACGGGCGCTTAGCTCTGCATAGGCCGGCTCGCGCTTGAAGCGCTTGAGTTCGGCGCCGAAGCGTTGCACCAGCAAGTCCATGCCGGCATTGCGCCGCACTGCCAGGAATTGGCTCTGCTGGCTGATGACGGTCGGGTTTTCGGTGATTTGGTCGCGGATGTGCAGCGCGTCGAGCAGGTGCTGGCCGACGCGGCGATCGGTAATCAGCAGGTCGATCCGCCCGCGTACCAGTTTGCCGAAGTTGGCTTCATGGCTCGGCGCCGGTTCACGGGTGAACAGTGTCGATTCCCTGAAGTCCTGGCTGTACAGGTAGCCCGGCGAGGTGCCGATGGTCAGGCCGCGCAGTTCGTCGAGCGTGCGGAAGGGGTGCGGTCGTTCGTTGGCGTAGAACATCACGAACTGTACTTCGGAGAGCGGTTCGCTGGGGTAGAGCAGGGTCGCGTCGCGTTCATCGCTGTGGAAAATGTCCAGCGCGCCATCGGCCTGGCCGGTTTCAAGCATCGACAGGCAGCGTTTCCACGGCAGGAATTGCCACTCGACTTCGATACCCAGGCGCTTGAAGACAATTGCCGTGGTTTCGTAGTCAAGCCCCAGGGATTTACCGTTCTCCTCATAGACGTAAGGAGCCCAGGGTTCCGTGACAATGCGCAATTTCTCGCCCCGGGCGGCAAAGCTCAGGCAAGTGAAAACAAGCACGGCGATTAACTGTGTGATCAAAGGCATAGGTTTGAGATTACGACGAGAAACGGGAAAGAGCCAGAAACTGGATCCAGAAGCTCTATCTCCGTGTGTTGCGCATCAACAAATGTGCTGTTTAAAGCAAAAGATCGCCGCCCGCGAAGGTGCCTGCAGAAACGTCGGTTTCCAAGCAGGCGCCTTTGCGGGCGGCGATCTTTTGGTCTTGCTTTGATCGCTTTTAGCGCGGCAACTTCAGATTGTTCCACACCGCCAGGCTCGCTTCGGCCTGATTCAGTGTGTAGAAGTGCAGCCCTGGCGCACCACCTTGCAGCAGGCGTTCGCACATCTCGGTGATGACTTGCTCACCAAAGCGTTGAATGCTCTGGGTGTCGTCGCCGTAGGCTTCCAGTTGCTTGCGGATCCAGCGCGGAATTTCCGCACCGCAGGCGTCGGAGAAGCGTGCGAGTTTGCTGTAGTTGGTGATCGGCATGATCCCCGGCACGATCGGGATGTTCACCCCCAGTGCCCGTACACGCTCGACAAAATAGAAGTAGCTGTCGGCGTTGAAGAAGTACTGGGTGATTGCGCTGTCGGCGCCGGCTTTGGCCTTGCGGACGAAGTTGGCGATATCGTCTTCGAAATTGCGCGCTTGCGGGTGCATCTCCGGGTAAGCGGCCACTTCGATGTGGAAATGATCACCGGTCTCTTCACGAATGAATTCAACCAGGTCATTGGCGTGGCGCAATTCGCCGCTGGCCATGCCCATGCCCGAAGGCAGGTCACCGCGCAGGGCAACGATACGTTTGATGCCGGCAGCCTTGTACTGGCTCAGCAGGCCGCGCAAGTCATCCTTGCTGTCGCCCACGCAAGACAGGTGCGGCGCGGCAGGTACTTTGACTTCGCTTTCGAGCTGCAACACGGTGTTGAGGGTGCGATCACGGGTCGAACCGCCAGCGCCGTAGGTGCAGGAGAAGAAATCGGGGTTGTAGGTTGCCAGCTGGCGGGCAGTGGCGAGCAGCTTTTCATGCCCAGCGTCGGTCTTCGTAGGGAAGAACTCGAAGCTGTAGCGACGATCTTGGGACATGGTCATATCCTTGGAAACGCGTAAAGCGGACGCAGGCCCCTCCCTACAGGAGCGAGCCTGCTCGCGAAAAGCGTGAGGGCAACGCGTTCAGCCAGGCAGCACGCGTTATCGTTAACGTCCATCGCGAGCAGGCTCGCTCCTACAGGGGAGGAGCCGGCCTGTCAGTAGCGGTAAGCGTGCGGCTTGAACGGACCTTCGACGGTCACGCCGATGTAGTCGGCCTGGGTCTTGGTCAGTTGAGTCACCACGCCGCCGAAGCCACGGACCATTTCCAGGGCCACTTCTTCGTCGAGTTTCTTCGGCAGTACTTCAACGGTCAGGCGCTCGGCTTTCTGGGCTGGCGACAGGTCGGCGTACTTTTGACCGAACAGGAAGATCTGGGCCAGAACCTGGTTGGCGAAGGAACCGTCCATGATGCGGCTTGGGTGGCCAGTGGCGTTGCCCAGGTTTACCAGGCGGCCTTCGGCCAGCAGGATCAGGTAGTCGTCGTTCTGGGCATCGAATGCGCCAGGACCGGTACGGTGGATCTTGTGCACCTGTGGCTTCACTTCTTCCCATGCCCAGTTCTTGCGCATGAAAGCGGTGTCGATTTCGTTGTCGAAGTGGCCGATGTTGCAGACAACGGCGCGCTTCTTCAGGGCTTTGAGCATGTTCGAGTCGCAAACATTAACGTTGCCGGTGGTGGTCACGATCAGGTCGATCTTGCCCAGCAGAGCCTTGTCGATGCTGGCTTCGGTACCGTTGTTGATCCCGTCGATGAACGGCGAAACCACTTCGAAACCGTCCATGCAGGCTTGCATGGCGCAGATCGGGTCGACTTCGGACACTTTAACGATCATGCCTTCCTGACGCAGGGACTGAGCCGAGCCCTTGCCCACGTCACCGTAACCGATGACCAGCGCTTGCTTGCCGGACAGCAGGTGGTCGGTGCCGCGCTTGATCGCATCGTTCAGGCTGTGACGGCAGCCGTACTTGTTGTCGTTCTTGCTCTTGGTGACCGAGTCGTTGACGTTGATGGCCGGGATTTTCAGCTCGCCCTTGGCCAGCATGTCCAGCAGGCGGTGTACGCCGGTGGTGGTTTCTTCGGTCACGCCGTGGACGCGATCCAGAACCTGCGGGTATTTCTTGTGCAGCAGCTCGGTCAGGTCGCCGCCGTCGTCGAGGATCATGTTGGCATCCCAAGGCGCGCCATCCTTGAGGATGGTTTGCTCCAGGCACCACTCGTACTCTTCTTCGGTTTCGCCTTTCCAGGCGAAAACCGGAATGCCGGCAGCGGCGATGGACGCAGCGGCCTGGTCTTGAGTCGAGAAAATGTTGCAGGACGACCAGCGTACTTCGGCACCCAGGGCAACCAGGGTTTCGATCAGCACGGCAGTCTGAATGGTCATGTGGATGCAGCCGAGGATCTTCGCGCCCTTGAGCGGTTGCTCTTCGGAGTACTTGCGGCGCAGACCCATCAGGGCTGGCATTTCGGATTCGGCGATGATGGTTTCGCGACGGCCCCAGGCAGCCAGGGACATGTCGGCCACTTTGTAATCGGTAAAATCTGCAGGCGTGATAACAGCGCTCATGAAGAGCCTCCATTCGTAATGTATGCGAATGGGCGCCGTTGTGCGTTTAGTGTCTGGCCGATGACAGCCAAGCAACGCCCCATCCGAGCCTGACAGGTTGAACCTGCTGCAGCGCCCCTCGGACAGGTGGCGGGAAAACGGTACCAGGTTGAGGTTACCGTTTTGAAACGGGGGCGATTATAGCGGGCTATGCGGATCTTCCAAAGTCTTTCTGTTGTTCGATGTCCGAACGGTAATCGAGACCATAGTCGATGGTTAATAGAGCTCTAGCCCGGGGTCTGCCAAGATAGCGCCCATCATTCGGCAAGACGCTCAGGAGTGAATATGAATTTCCACACCCGCAAATGGGTTAAACCAGAAGACCTCAACCCCAATGGCACCCTGTTCGGCGGTAGCCTGTTGCGCTGGATCGACGAAGAGGCGGCGATTTACGCCATCGTCCAGTTGGGCAACCAGCGCGTCGTCACCAAGTACATTTCGGAAATCAACTTCGTCAGCGCCTCGCGCCAGGGCGACATCATCGAACTGGGCATCACTGCCACCGAATTCGGTCGCACCTCGATCACCCTGACCTGTGAAGTGCGCAACAAGATCACCCGCAAAAGCATCCTCACCGTTGAAAAAATGGTGTTTGTGAACCTCGGTGAAGACGGTCTGCCGGCGCCCCACGGCCGCACCGAGATCAAGTACGTCAAAGACCAGTTCAAGGACGAAGTGCCGGTCGGCAAGTGATGCCAGCCTGCTCGCGATGGCGCCATGTGCATCCCCGCCGAAATCTCGGTGAGGCCGCGCCGAGGCCATCGCCGGCAAACCGGTTCCTACAAAAGCGCCGACATCGCCGCAACGACTGAACAGCTCCGAACCGCAAGGGTCGTAACTAAATCGCACGCCAGCGGTTCAGGAGCCCCATGGACACTCAAAAAGACGGCAAGACCCCCGACCTCTCGGTGAAAGAACAACATGAGGTCGAAAAAAGCCAGCCGCCGCGCGCGGCGGTGCTGCACGAAATCATCCGCACCCAGGGCGATCAGGAGCTTGAGCGCAGCATCGCCGCGCTGTGGTGGTCGGCGCTGGCCGCCGGCCTGACCATGGGCCTTTCCCTGATGGGCATGGGCTTGCTCAATTCCCGGCTGCCAGCGGGTGAAGGCTTCAAGGTGATTGCCAGTTTCGGTTACTGCGCGGGTTTTCTCGCGGTGATCCTCGCCCGCCAACAGTTGTTCACCGAAAACACCCTGACCGCCGTACTGCCGATCATGAGCAAGCCCACGCTGGCCAACTTCGGTCGATTGCTCAGGCTGTGGACGGTGGTGCTGGTCGGCAATCTGTGCGGCACCTTGCTGGTGGCCTACGTCATGCTGGAGCTGCCGATCTTCGACAGCAAAACCGACGTGGCCTTTCTCGACATCGGGCGCAAGGTCATGGAGAACGATGCCAGCCAGATGTTCGCCAAGGGCATCGTCTCCGGCTGGATGATCGCCACCATGGTCTGGATGATTCCATCCATGGAGAGCGCCAAGATGTGGATCATCATCCTCATCACCTACCTCATGGCCCTGGGGGATTTCACCCACATCGTGGTCGGTTCGGCGGAGGTTTCCTACCTGGTGTTCGCCGGCGAGCTGCCGTGGAAGGATTTCTGGCTGGTGTTCGCCGGGCCGACGCTGGCGGGGAACATCATCGGTGGCAGCTTCATCTTCGCGCTGATCAGTCATGCGCAAATTCGTAGCGAAGGCGATGCACCAAAGGAAGCGGCGGACCGAGACCGGGAGTCCGATCCGCAGAAGGTCGAAAAGTGATCAGGCCACCAAGGCCAAGGCTCAACCGGGCACATTGACCACGGCGGCATTGCGCCGCTGCAGATAGATGAAATACAGCGCTGTCAGTACGGTCAAGCCGCTGACCAGCGCGCCCGTCCAGGGCAGGTCGGCCAGGTCGGCACCGCTGGCCACCACCAGGCCGCCGATCCAGGCGCCCGCTGCGTTGCCGAGATTGAATGCGCTCTGATTCAGGGTCGAACCCAGGTTTGGTGCCTCATGGGCCTGATCGATGATCAGCAATTGAAGGATCGGGCACAGGGCGAAGGCAAAGATTCCCCACAGCACCAGCGTGATGGCGGCCGGGATCACCGAGTGGCTGGTCTGGCTGAACGCAGCCAATACCACCACCACGGCCAGCGCCATGCCGACCAGTGACGGCAGCAGGCGGCTGTCGGCCAGGCGCCCGCCGAGCATGCTGCCTGCCGTCAAACCGACGCCGAACAACAGCAGCATGAGGGTCACGCCGTGGGGGCTGACGCCGGTGATGTCCTGCAGGATCGGCGCAATGTAGGTGAACACGCTGAACAGACTGGTCGATGCCAACACGCTCATGCCCAGCGCGAGCAGCACATTGGTTTTTCCCAGCACCTTGAATTCGCTGGCCAGGTTGGCTTTGTCCATGGCGATGTTCCTGGGCAGCCACACCCACTGAGCAATCGCGGCGATCACGCCGATCACCGACACCGCCCAGAAGGTCGATCGCCAGCCGGCATATTGACCGAGCGCCGTGCCCAGTGGCACGCCGAGCACGTTGGCCAGGGTCAGGCCGGTGAACATCATGGCAATCGCCTGGGCCCGTTTGTTCGGCGCCACCAGTCCGGCGGCCACCACTGAGCCGATGCCGAAGAATGCACCGTGACAGAGCGCCGTAATCACTCGCGCGGCCATCAGCGTGGCGTAGTTCGGCGCCAACGCGCAAAGCATGTTGCCCAGAATGAACATCAGCGTCATGCCCAGCAGCGTGGCCTTTCGCGGCATGTTCGCCGTGCCGACGGCAAGGATCGGCGCACCGAACACTACGCCCAGTGCATAGCCGGTGATCAGCAATCCGGCATGAGGAATGCTCACGGCCAGATCGCGGGCGACGTCGGGCAACAGGCCCATGATGACGAATTCGGTGGTGCCGATGCCGAACGCGGCAACAGCGAGGGCAAGCAAAGCGAGTGGCATGCGCAAGGTCTCTGTCGGTAGTCTTGACGCTGTGATCAGGCATACGCGCGCCAACGTCCGTTCTCGATGAGAGCGGGCAGGGGCAGATTTTATTGGAATTGGTCTGTGCGCAACTGAGTGCGGCGTGGTCGCTTGCAGTATAAACAGCCGCTGACCTATGGCGAATCAATTATCTGCCCGAATACTGTAGGAGCGAGCCTGTCGAATCGTCGCACCGTCGCGATGGACGTGAACGAAGACGCGTAGGCACTGGCTGGCTGCGTTGCCTTCACGTTTTTCGCGAGCAGGCTCGCTTCTACAGGTTGGGGTTCAACAAAAGGAGTGTGCCGTGTTTGCAACAGCACTGGTGTTGGTAGCGGCGCTGTTGCACGCGGCGTGGAATACCCTGATCAAATTCAGCGCCGAACGGCTGCTGGTGGTGGCCTGCATGGACAGCGTGGCGTTGCTCTTTGTCGCCATCATGCTGCCGTTCGTGGCGTTGCCGCCGCTGGACATCTGGCCGTGGATCCTGGCGTCAGCCGCGTTCGAGTTGCTCTATCGCTACTTGCTGATCCAGGCCTATCGGGTCGGCGACCTGGGGTTGGTCTATCCCCTGATGCGAGGCTTGTCGCCGCTGGTGGTGCTGGCGCTGACCCTGATCTTTGCCGGTGAGTCGCTGACGGATCAGCAGATTTTCGGGATTCTGTTGATCCCGCTCGGCATGTTGTGCCTGCTTTGGCAGGGCGGCGGCGGTGCGCGTTTGCCGTGGTCGATGTTGCCGGTGGTGGCGCTGATTGGCTTGTGCATCGGTTGCTACACCTACATTGACGGCCAGGCGCTGCGGCGCTGGTCGCATCCGCTGGATTACCTGGTCTGGGTGACGTTGCTCAGTGCCTGGCCATTTCCGTTGCTGGCCTGGGTGAGCAAGCGGCCGGCATTCAAGCTGTTTTGGCGTGAGCAGTGGCGATTGGGGCTGGCGGTCGGGTTCTGCGTATTGTTCAGCTACGCTCTGGTGCTGTGGGCCATGCAGTTGGGCTCGATTGCCGAAGCGGCGGCGTTGCGCGAGATCAGTGTGATTCTGGTGGTGCTGTTCGGCATGCGCTATCTGAAAGAACCTTTTGGCAGACCTCGGCTCTTAGCCTGTGGGCTGGTGTTGGTTGGCATGCTGGTCATGAAGTTCTGACCGGCCCGCGAGGGAGCCCGATTGTCTATAACGTGAAGAAAGGACTGCTCTATGACGGTTGCTCTATGGTGCATTTTGATTGCGATTTTCCTGCCCTATCTGTGCACGGGTATCGCCAAGGCCAGTGGCAGGTACAACCTGAAAGACAACCATGACCCCCGGGATTTTCTCGAGTCGCTCAATGGTTTGGGTCGACGCGCACACGCGGCGCAACTGAACGGCTTCGAAGTGACCCCGGCGTTTGCGGCGGCCGTGATCGTGGCGCACCTGGTCGGCAATGCCGAACTGGTGACGATCAATGTGCTGTCGGTGTTGTTCATCACCAGTCGGCTGCTTTACATCATTTGCTATCTGGCGGACTGGGCGATTTTGCGGTCGCTGGTCTGGCTGGTGGGAATGGGCCTGATTGTGTCGTTTTTTGTTGTGTCTGTTTGAATCTCCACTTCGCGAGCAGGCTCGCTCCCACAGGGGTATGCATTCCAATGTGGGAGCGAGCCTGCTCGCGAAAACTATCTAACGGCCAACGCTGGTCTCAGGGTTTGGTCTTTTCTGCATCAGCCACTTGCGGTACTTGTGGCAATGCCGCCCCTTTGGGCCACAGCATCCAGATCTGCCCCTGCTGCTTCATGTCCCCGGCCAATTGCCCGGCGGCGTCGCCCGTGCCCCAGAACAAGTCCGCACGTACTTCGCCGGCAATTGCGCCGCCGGTGTCCTGTGCCGCCACGGGGCGTACCAGTACCGTACCGTCTGGTTTGGTGGTGGACAACCACAACAGACTGCCCAGCGGAATCACTTTGCGATCCACCGCCGCGCTGTAACCCGCCGTCAGCGGCACGTTCAGCGAACCACGAGGCCCTTCGTTGCTGTCGGGGTTGCGGGTGAAAAACACGTAGCTGGGGTTGCTGCCCAGCAGTTCCGGAATGCGCGTCGGATTCGACTTGGCCCAGGTACTGATCGCACCCATGGTCACGTCTTCTTTCTTCAGTTCGCCTTGCTCGACCAGCCAGCGACCGATGGGTCGATACGGGTGGCCGTTCTGATCGGCATAAGCGATGCGCAACTGACGGCCACTGTCGAGCTGGATGCGACCCGATCCCTGGATTTGCAGGAATTGCAGGTTCATCGGGTCGGTCAGCCAGGCCACCACCGGCGCCTTGACGCCCTTGCTCTCGATGGTGGCTGCATCGTCATAGGGTTTGAGCACGCGACCTTCGAGCCGGCCCCGCAGGCGTTTGCCTTTGAGTTCCGGATAGATGCTGTCCAGAGAGACGATGATCATGTCTTCAGGCACGCCATACACCGGGATGTTCGCCGTTGCGGTCTGGGTCAGGCTGCCGGGGTACACCGGTTCGTAGTAGCCGGTGATCAGGCCGTTGGGGTTATCGTTGGCGGCGCGCAGGCCGTAGACATCAAGGTTCTGCTTGAGAAAGCCACGAATCTCGCTGGCGGTCTGCGGGACGTTGGCAGCCGCTGTGCAAGTCGTGCCCCAGACCGGGTCAGCCTTGAGTCGGGTACAAGCGCTGCGCCACGAGCCGAAGCCGGCGACAAGGTCGTTATCCGACACCGCCGGCAGCGCTTCCCACGTGGCACTGGAGTAGGTGGCCAGGGCGTGGGTTTTCGGTTTGTTGTTGTCACCACCGGTGCAGCCTGCGAGCAGGGCCACCATCGGCAGGGTCCAGGCCAGGCGGTGACGCCACGCCTTGAAACGGCTGTTCATGGAGTAATTTCCTTTGCCGGTTGCCTGAGTGCTCCATGCGCTCAGGCAACCCTTATCGATAATAGGGCTATTGGTGTTTGCTGTTGACGCGAGGATACTGGCCGCCGTTTCCAGTGACTTGAAGCCACCATGACTCTTAAAAGACTTTCTGTTGTATTGCTGGCCTGCCTGACGTTGACCGCTTGCGGCGGTGTCGATCCCAACTCGCCGCTCGGTCAGCGCAAGGCTATTTTCAAGCAGATGCTCAAGACCGGCGAAGACCTGGGCGGCATGTTGCGTGGCCGGATTCCGTTCGATGGCCAGAAATTCGCTGACGGTGCCGTGAAGCTCGACGCGTTGTCCCATGAGCCGTGGAAGCATTTTCCTCAAGTGCGCGAAGAAGATCACACCAGCGCCAAAAGCGATGTCTGGGAGCAGCAGGCACGCTTTCAGGGCATGGCCCGCGACCTTGAAACAGCGACCGGTGAACTGGTGATCGCCAGTCAGGTTCAGCCCTACAAGGCCGGCAACCTGGGGCCGGCGGTGCAGAAGGTCGAAGACGCCTGTAGCGCGTGTCATAAAGCGTTTCGGGATCATTGATCGGCGGTACCCGGTCTGATGTCTTCGCGAGCAGGCTCGCTCCTACAGATGAATGTGGACAACTGTGGGGGCGAGCCTGCTTGCGAAGGCCGATTTGGCAACACCAGAGATTCCTGATCGTTATCCGTTCTTACTTATCCAGCTCATCCAGTGCGTCCTGCAATTCCTTGCGGGACTCGGCGAGTTTGTCCTTGCGCTTGTTGATCTTGTCGGCATCGCCTTTCTTCATGGCCTTGTCGAGGTCGGCCTGACGCTTGCTGACGTCATGCTTGGCGTCGAGGACCCTGTTTTCCCGTTCCTTTTTCAATGAGGCATCGGTGCAATGTTCGGTGACTTCGCTCAGGGCTTTTTCCAGGCCGGCCTGCTGGTCCGCATTGCCGTGGGATTTGGCCAGTTCGATCTGATTGATGATGCCTTGCTTCTTGGCGGCGCAACCGGTCAGCTCCGGTGCCTCTTCGGCGGCCATCAGCGGGGCGGCCAACACGCTGCAGAGGGTCAACAGGGCGAGCGGTGAAAGAAATTTCATAAAAGCTCCAGGTGAAAAGGCAATCGGGTCGACGCAGCGATGGCTTGTTTGAGCGCATCGGTACCACAGGGTTCCCGCGCGGGCGGGCATCTGGATCGTTAAAACCCGTCGATCCCCACCTCACGCAAGGTTTCACTCAAGGCCAGAACCTGCGGGTCGCGGAAAAATGCGCTCAATTGCGCCGCGCGTCCCGGGCCGATACCGGCCTCGGCCTGCCATTGCTCGGTGTTTCGCTGGGCCAGTTCCTGCCAGGAGCCGGCAAGGTTCGCCTGGCCTGTCGGCGGCAAGCCCAGCGCTTTCAGCCAGCGTACAAAAGGGCGTTGCCGGGCACTGTTGAAACTGTCCACGAGACGAGCGGCACTGCGCTCGCCGAAACCGTCAATGTTAGCAAGCTCTTGAGCATCGAGGGTCAACCAATCCAACAGGTTGTTCAGATGGCCTGTTGCAAGAAGTCTTTCCCAGGTGCCGGGGCCGACTTGGGGCAAGGCCAGGCCCTGCTTGCCACTGAGCCAGGACAGGCGCGCGAGAAACTGACTTTCGCAGCCCGGCGTCGGTTGCCAGCAACTGAGCGGATGAAAGTCTTCTGCCGCCGGCACCCTCAATTCGGGTCGTACGGTGCTACGCAATACAACGCCATCCAGCCTCGGAATGGTCAAGCCCGCCAGGCTGATGGCGACCTGGTCGCCCGGGCGAATATCCAGGGTTTGCCAGCGTTGCAGGGAGCCTGCGCTGACGCGTTTGATTTGCCGGTCATCGAGTGTCACCGGTGTCAGCTCCAGCAATGGGGTGATGCGCCCGGTCCGGCCGACCTTGAAATGCACCTTGCGCACTTCGGCCAGGGCCTGGGCGAAGGGGTATTTCCAGGCGGCGATCCAATACGGCGGTTTGGCCTGCCAGCGTTCGGCAGGCGGGCGCTGTTCCTGACGCAGGACGATGCCATCACTGGCAAAGGGCAGGGGCGAGCGGTACCAGTGATCACGCCAGCGCTCGGCGTCGGCAAAACCATCGATCGGCTGGCTGTAGGCGGCGGTATCCGGGAAGCCCAGCGCATTCAGGGCCGCATGGCGGGCGAGCAATATCGCGGGCCCCTGTGGCCAGTCCCAGACAAACAGGCCGATAC
Source organism: Pseudomonas sp. MIL9 (assembly GCF_016887925.1). Taxonomy (NCBI): domain Bacteria; kingdom Pseudomonadati; phylum Pseudomonadota; class Gammaproteobacteria; order Pseudomonadales; family Pseudomonadaceae; genus Pseudomonas; species Pseudomonas sp. MIL9. Next base: position 86,093 of record NZ_JAFEHE010000019.1, read on the forward strand.
CCGCCGCCTGTCCGGCGTCCAGCACCTTGCGGGCCATCAGGCCGGCCACCTTGGTGCGGGCGTTGAGGCTGCCGGCTTGAACTTGTACGTGGTCGGTCAGGCCCCAGTAGAGTTCGCCTTGCACCAGCAAATCCCGTGGTTGCGACAGTTGTCCGGGAATGGCCGGGATCTGGCGCGCCGTGGCCGTCCAGTCCTGGCCACTTACGCCGTCGCCGCGACTGATGGCCTTTACCAGCAGGCCATTGCGATACACCAGGGTGACCGCCACGCCGTCGACTTTGGGTTGAACCCAGACATCGGAGCGGCCGCGCAGCCAATGCTCGACGGCGCGGGCGTCGCGCAGTTTTTCCAGGCCAGTGTGCACGATGGGGTGGGGAACCGTGCCGCGCGCGGTGCGCAGTGGTTCTGTGGACGAACCGAGCTTGAAGCATTGGCGCCATTCGGCAAGGCGTGTCCGGGATTGGTCATACAGCTCATCGGCGACCAGCGAGCGACCCTGGCGGTGATAGTGATCGTCCCAGGTTTCGATTTGCTTTTGCAGAGCGGTGATTTCGATCAAGGCCCGTTCAGCAGGCCAGTCGGGGCATTGGTCTGCATGGGCGTTCAGGCAGGAGAAAATGAGCAGGCAGGTGAAAGACAGGCACAGGTTGCGGAACATCGTGAGCGTCCTTGCTCATGGGGGTGTTTGAAAGCTAGGTCATTAATGATGGGTGCGAGGAGCGGGAGTTTTGCCGGGTATTTCTGCGGGCAGTGCCGGCCTCTTCCCGGGCAAGCCTGTTCCCACAGGGTTCGATGATGTACGCAGAATATGCCTCCCCCCAAAAAAATCCTTGCTCGCGAAGGCGGCAATACGATGAGAACGCATAAAAAAGCCCCGCACGGCGAACCGTGCAGGGCTTTTGGGTACCGCGGGAAGGCTTACAGGCCGGCAGCAGAACGCAGTGCTTCGGCGCGGTCGGTTTTTTCCCAGGTGAATGTGGTGAAAGTGTCGTCGCCCACAGTCTTGGTCGCCGGGGTACGACCGAAGTGGCCGTATGCAGCGGTTTCCTGGTACATCGGGTGCAGCAGGTCGAGCATCTTGGTGATGGCGTATGGGCGCAGGTCGAAGACTTCGCGGACCAGTTTGACGATTTTTTCGTCGCTGATCTTGCCGGTGCCGAAGGTGTTCAACGAGATCGAAGTCGGCTGAGCGACGCCGATGGCGTAGGAAACCTGGATCTCGCAGCGCTCGGCCAGGCCGGCAGCGACGATATTCTTGGCGACATAACGGCCGGCGTAGGCAGCCGAACGGTCAACCTTCGATGGATCCTTGCCGGAGAACGCGCCACCGCCGTGACGGGCCATGCCGCCGTAGCTGTCAACGATGATCTTGCGACCGGTCAGGCCGCAGTCGCCCACCGGGCCACCGATGATGAACTGACCAGTCGGGTTGATGTGGAACTGGGTGTCCTTGGACAGCAGTTCGGCAGGCAGCACGTGCTTGACGATCAGCTCCATCACGCCTTCGCGCAGGTCGTTGTACGACACTTCCGGGTTGTGCTGGGTCGACAGAACAACGGCGTCGATGCCGACCACCTTGCCGTTTTCGTAACGGCAGGTCACTTGCGACTTGGCGTCCGGACGCAGCCAAGGCAGCAGGCCGGATTTACGGGCTTCGGCTTGCCTTTGTACAAGCTGGTGCGAGAACGTGATCGGTGCAGGCATCAGCACGTCGGTTTCGTTGCTGGCGTAGCCGAACATCAGGCCCTGGTCGCCAGCGCCTTGATCTTCAGGCTTGGCACGGTCAACGCCCTGGTTGATGTCAGGGGACTGCTTGCCGATGATGTTCATCACGCCGCAGGTCGCACCGTCGAAGCCGACGTTGGAGCTGGTGTAGCCGATGTCGATGATCACGTCACGGACGATCTGCTCCAGGTCAACCCAGGCCGAGGTGGTGACTTCGCCGGCGATGATCGCCACGCCCGTTTTCACCAGAGTCTCGCACGCCACACGGGCGAACTTGTCTTCAGCAATGATGGCGTCCAGCACCGCATCAGAAATCTGGTCGGCGATTTTGTCCGGATGCCCTTCAGACACGGACTCGGAGGTGAAAAGGGAGTATTCGCTCATCTCGATGTTTTCCTGATATTTACCGATGGTGAGTGTTGCCAGCCGGTCGCTGAAAATGGCGGACCTGGATCTGGAAACCATTACGTAAGCCTACATAGAGGCTTTCCCCGGGAACGAGTCCCGCAGCGGTGGCCCAACGGGCCAGATCGTCCTGTTCAAACCCCAACCAGAGATCACCGCAGGCCTCCCTGGCCCAACTCTGGTTGTGGCTACATAACTCTGTCACTAACAGGCTACCGCCTGGTTTCAGCAAGTCGGCCATGCGCTTGAGCGCTTCGGCCGGCGCGGCGAAATGGTGCAACACCATGTTCAATACAACGCAATTTGCCGTCAGGCTGACGCCGTTCAATGCATCGGCCAGTTGCAGGGTAACGTTAGCCAGCGCATCGCGTTCGCAAACCTGGCGGGCCAGTTCAAGCATCGCCGGGCTGTTGTCCAGCGCGGTGACCTGTGTGAAGCGGCGCGCCAGTTCCGGCAGAAACGCGCCGTCGCCGGGGCCGACTTCAATCGCCGAGGCGCCAGCGCCGAAGCTCAGTTTGTCGAGCAAGGCCACCACGCTTTCGCGGTACTGCGGCAGGCCTGCGATCAAGTCTTGCTGGGCGCGAAACTTCTCCGCGACCCGTGAAAAAAAATCCTGGCTGGCTGCTGCCCGTTGCCCGTGGACCAGAGTGATCCGTGACTGCACATCGACAGGCAAGGACAGGTTGTCCACTTCTTCGAGCAAGGCTGCGTGCAGCTTGCCGCCCAGCAGTTCGGTGTGGGGCAGGGCGCGACGGTAGAAAATCGCATTGCCTTCACGGCGGGTCGCCACCAGGTCGGCCTGGGCCAGGACCTTGAGGTGATGACTCATGCCTGACTGGCCGATGCCGAAGATCTGCGCCAGTTCCAGTACGCCAAACGAGTCGTTGGCCAGGGCGCGCAATACATTCAACCGCAGAGGATCGCCGCCAGCCTTGCACAAGGCTGCCAGCTCATCGCAATCGTCATGTTGAATGGAAGGCACGCGTAAATTCATAAGGCCGGCAGTCTAGACACGCGTCGAAAACACCGCAAGGGCAATATCAAAAAGTTTTGATATTGCTCGATGGATGGCACTTCTTGCGAGGTGGTTAACTCTACAAACGGACAGCGGAAAGGTTTCATCAGGCGAAAGCGCCGCAATCCATGGGAAAAACGCCCCCAGATGACTATCTGTCATTGCCCCGAGGCGTCCGTGTGAGGGAAAATGCTCGCCTTTTTTCCGTTTCATTTTTATCACTCTCGATTCAGAACCCGCAGGAGATCAGCGATGCCCAGCCGTCGTGAGCGTGCCAATGCCATTCGTGCACTCAGCATGGATGCCGTGCAAAAAGCCAACAGCGGCCATCCCGGTGCCCCTATGGGTATGGCAGATATCGCCGAAGTGCTTTGGCGCGACTACCTCAAGCACAATCCGACCAATCCATCGTTCGCCGACCGTGACCGCTTCGTGCTGTCCAACGGTCATGGTTCGATGTTGATCTATTCGCTACTGCACCTGACCGGCTACGACCTGTCGATCGACGACCTGAAGCAGTTCCGTCAACTGCACAGCCGCACCCCGGGCCACCCGGAATTCGGTTACACCCCCGGCGTCGAGACCACCACCGGTCCACTGGGCCAGGGCCTGGCCAACGCGGTGGGTTTTGCCCTGGCTGAAAAAGTCATGGCGGCCCAGTTCAACCGTCCAGGGCACAACATCGTCGACCACCACACCTACGTGTTCCTGGGTGATGGCTGCATGATGGAAGGTATTTCCCACGAAGTCGCTTCCCTGGCCGGTACCCTGGGCCTGGGCAAACTGATTGCCTTCTACGATGACAACGGCATTTCCATCGACGGCGAAGTCGAAGGCTGGTTCACCGACGACACGCCGAAGCGTTTCGAAGCCTACAACTGGCAAGTGATCCGCAATGTCGACGGTCACGACCCGGAAGAAATCAAGACCGCGATCGAGACGGCACGCAAAAGCTCGCAGCCGACCCTGATCTGCTGCAAGACCACCATCGGCTTCGGTTCGCCGAACAAGCAAGGCAAGGAAGACTGCCACGGCGCCCCGCTGGGTGACGCGGAAATCGCCCTGACCCGTGCGGCGCTGAAGTGGAACCACGGCCCGTTCGAAATCCCGGCCGACATCTATGCCGAGTGGGACGCCAAGGAAGCCGGCCGCGCCGTCGAAGCCGAGTGGGACCAGCGTTTCGCGGCCTATTCCGTCGCTTTCCCGACTGAAGCCAACGAACTGATCCGTCGCCTCAGCGGCGAACTGCCGGCAGACTTCAGCGAAAAGGCCGATGCCTACATCGCCGAAGTGGCCGCCAAAGGCGAAACCATCGCCAGCCGCAAGGCCAGCCAGAACGCGCTGAACGCGTTCGGTCCGCTGCTGCCTGAGTTCCTCGGCGGTTCGGCTGACCTGGCCGGTTCCAACCTGACCCTGTGGAAAGGCTGCAAGGGCGTCACCGCTGACGACGCCAGTGGCAACTACATGTACTACGGTGTGCGCGAATTCGGCATGACCGCCATCATGAACGGCGTTGCCCTGCACGGTGGCCTGGTGCCTTACGGCGCGACCTTCCTGATGTTCATGGAATATGCCCGCAATGCCGTGCGCATGTCGGCCCTGATGAAGCAGCGCGTGATCCATGTCTACACCCACGACTCCATCGGACTGGGCGAAGACGGTCCGACTCACCAGCCAATTGAGCAACTGGCCAGCCTGCGCTGCACACCGAACCTCGACACCTGGCGCCCAGCCGATGCCGTTGAATCGGCGGTGAGCTGGAAGTATGCGCTGGAGCGTAAAGACGGTCCTTCGGCCCTGATTTTCTCGCGTCAGAACCTGCAGCATCAAACCCGTTCTGCCCTGCAGATCGCCGACATCAGCCGCGGTGGCTACGTGTTGAAGGATTGCGCGGGCGAGCCTGAGCTGATCCTGATCGCCACCGGTTCGGAAGTCGGCCTGGCCGTTCAGGCCTTCGACAAACTGACCGAGCAGGGCCGCAAGGTGCGTGTGGTTTCCATGCCGTGCACCAGCGTGTTCGATGCCCAGGACGCCGGCTACAAGCAGTCGGTTCTGCCATTGCAAGTCAGCGCCCGTATCGCCATCGAGGCCGCTCACGCGGACTACTGGTACAAGTACGTCGGCCTGGAAGGTCGCGTGATCGGCATGACCACCTACGGCGAGTCGGCGCCTGCGCCTGCCTTGTTCGAAGAGTTCGGCTTCACCCTGGAAAACATCCTGGGTCAGGCTGAAGAACTGCTGGAAGACTGATCCAGAAGTTGCGTCGTCTGTTCTGACGCCATCGCTGGCAAGCCAGCTCCCACAGGAATCTCCAGTGAACACGTATCTTGTGAGCACCAGAAAAACCTGTGGGAGCGGGCTTGCCAGCGATAACGGTAGGTCAGGCGATGCTGCACTAACGGATTCACCACGGTAATCGAGAACCCCATGCCTCAACCGCGTCCCTACAAAGTTGCACTCAACGGCTACGGCCGGATTGGTCGTTGCGTCTTGCGTGCGTTGTTCGAGCGAGGCGAGAAGGCCGGGTTTGAAATTGTCGCGATCAACGATCTGGCCGACATGGCCAGCATCGAATACCTGACACGCTTCGACTCCACCCACGGGCGCTTTCCCGGCGAGGTGAAGGTCGACGGCGATTGTCTGCATATCAATGGCGACTGCGTGAAGGTCCTGCGCAGTGCCACCCCCGAAGGCATCGATTGGGCGTCCCTGGGCGTCGATCTGGTGCTGGAGTGCTCCGGCGCCTACCACACCCGTGCAGACGGCCAGCGTTTCCTCGGCGCCGGCGCCCCCCGGGTGCTGTTTTCCCAGCCGATGGCCAGCGAGTCGGATGTCGACGCCACCATCGTCTACGGCGTGAACCAGGATTGCCTGACCGGTGATGAACTGCTGGTGTCCAACGCGTCCTGCACCACCAACTGCGGCGTGCCGTTGTTGCGCCTGCTGGATCAGGCCATTGGCCTGGAGTATGTGTCGATCACCACCATTCACTCGGCGATGAACGATCAGCCGGTGATCGATGCGTATCACCATGAAGACCTGCGCCGCACCCGCTCGGCGTTTCAGTCGGTGATTCCGGTGTCCACTGGTCTGGCGCGCGGCATCGAACGGCTGTTGCCGGAACTTGCCGGGCGAATTCAGGCCAAAGCCGTACGTGTGCCAACGGTTAACGTGTCTTGCCTCGACATTACGATGCAGACCGTCAGCGATACCGACGCCGCCGAGGTCAACCGGATCCTGCGCGAGGCTGCCACCAGCGGCCCGCTCAAAGGCCTGTTGGCCTACACCGAGTTGCCTCACGCAAGCTGTGATTTCAATCATGACCCACATTCGGCCATCGTCGATGCCAGTCAGACCCGTGTTTCCGGCCCCCGGCTGGTCAACATCCTGGCCTGGTTCGACAACGAATGGGGTTTTGCCAACCGAATGCTGGATGTAGCAGAGCATTATCTGCAAACAGCTACTTCACTTTCTGTCTCTACAAAACAGTAACTCAGGAAATGCGACCCATGACCGTGTTGAAGATGTCCGACCTCGATCTGCAAGGTAAGCGCGTATTGATCCGCGAAGACCTCAACGTCCCAGTCAAGGACGGAGTAGTCACCAGCGACGCGCGAATCCTGGCTTCGCTGCCGACCATCAAGCTGGCCCTGGAAAAAGGCGCGGCCGTGATGGTTTGCTCGCACCTTGGCCGTCCGACCGAAGGCGAGTTCTCGGCCGAGAACAGCCTCAAGCCAGTTGCCGACTACCTGAGCAAGGCTCTGGGCCGTGAAGTGCCGCTGGTGGCTGACTACCTGGGTGGCGTCGACGTCAAGGCCGGCGACATCGTGCTGTTCGAAAACGTGCGCTTCAACAAGGGCGAGAAAAAGAACGCTGACGAACTGGCCAAGCAATACGCCGCCCTGTGCGACGTGTTCGTGATGGACGCCTTCGGCACCGCTCACCGTGCCGAGGGTTCGACCCACGGCGTGGCCAAGTTCGCCAAAATCGCTGCGGCAGGTCCCCTGCTGGCCGCCGAGCTGGACGCACTGGGCAAGGCCCTGGGCGCTCCGGCCAAGCCAATGGCCGCCATCGTCGCTGGCTCCAAGGTGTCGACCAAACTCGACGTACTGAACAGCTTGAGCCAGATCTGCGACCAGTTGATCGTCGGTGGCGGCATCGCCAATACCTTCCTTGCGGCTGCCGGTCACCCGGTCGGCAAATCCCTGTACGAGCCGGACCTGCTCGACACCGCCCGCGCCATCGCCGCCAAGGTCAGCGTACCGCTGCCGGTGGACGTGGTGGTGGCCAAGGAGTTCGCCGAAAGCGCCGAAGCTACCGTCAAGCTGATCGCCGACGTCGCTGCCGACGACATGATCCTGGACATCGGCCCACAGACCGCAGCGAATTTCGCCGAGCTGCTGAAATCGTCGAAAACCATCCTGTGGAACGGTCCGGTCGGCGTGTTCGAGTTCGATCAGTTCGGTAACGGCACCAAAGTGCTGGCCCAGGCCATCGCGGACAGCGCGGCGTTCTCCATCGCTGGCGGCGGCGACACCCTGGCGGCTATCGATAAGTATGGCGTTGCCGACCAAATCTCCTACATTTCTACCGGTGGAGGCGCGTTCCTCGAATTCGTCGAAGGCAAAGTGCTGCCAGCCGTTGAAGTCCTGGAAAGCCGGGCCAAGGCCTGAGGGTCGCCCGTTTGTCCAGGCAAGGGAGTGTTCACATGGTCAAGACGCTAGCGCTGTTGATCGTCGCGGGCTCACTGGCGGCTTGCGGGAGTAACCCGAAAGCCACGCCGGACCCTGCGCCGGTTGCACCCCGGAACGGCTGCTACCAGGCCGAGTGGCAGGCGGAGACCAATCCGGTGATCAACAAGCGTTCCGGGCCCGATGGCCTGGACAAGTACGAGACACAGACGCCCGCCAAGGAACGTGGTTGCCCTTGACGGGTCTGACTGATTACTCAGGGCTGGCGGCGTGGCTGTCAGTCGAGGAGCACGGATGAAAGGTTTTATCGCCGTTGCGGCGTTGGCGTTGTTGGCTGGTTGCGCTCAGTTGAACCTGTTCCAGTCCTCCGCTCCTGTGGATAACTGGACTACCTGGACCTGCGACAGCCAGGCCAAAGTGCTTTGGCGCTACACCGACGACAGCCGCAAGGAAGTCGACGTGCGCCTGGGCGGTGCCGATCAGGTTTACCGCTTGAAGCAGGAGCCGGGCGCGTCCGGTTCGTTGTACAGCGACAACATGCTGGCGTTTCACATAAAAGGTGAGGAAGGCCTGGTTTACTGGGTCGCCACCAATGATTTGATTGGCCGTGGCTGTAAGGCGCAATAAACGGACTACGCCGTACCTGTAGGCGCGAGCTTGCTCGCGATGGTCGTTAACGATAACGCTGGCTGTCTGGTTAAACGCGTTGTCCCGAAGTCCATCGCGAGCAGGCTCGCTCCCACAGGGATCTTTGTAGTTCTTGAGGTTTTGGTAACACCGAATTCGCAGCCGGGGATTAACCCCCGATCTGCAATAACTTGAATAGCCGCCGCCGCTACGGCAGGCTGGCACGATTAACGACCCAAACCGGGAGAGACACACACAATGGCACTTATCAGCATGCGCCAGATGCTGGACCACGCAGCCGAGTTCGGCTACGGCGTTCCAGCCTTCAACGTCAACAACCTTGAGCAGATGCGCGCCATCATGGAAGCCGCTGACAAGACTGACTCCCCGGTGATCGTCCAGGCTTCGGCCGGTGCCCGCAAATACGCCGGCGCGCCGTTCCTGCGTCACCTGATCCTGGCGGCAATCGAAGAATTCCCGCACATCCCGGTGTGCATGCACCAGGACCACGGCACCAGCCCTGACGTCTGCCAGCGTTCCATCCAGCTGGGCTTCAGCTCGGTGATGATGGACGGTTCCCTGGGCGAAGACGGCAAGACCCCGACCGACTACGACTACAACGTCCGTGTGACCCAACAAACCGTAGCCATGGCTCACGCCTGCGGCGTTTCGGTAGAAGGCGAGCTGGGCTGCCTGGGTTCGCTGGAAACCGGTATGGCCGGTGAAGAAGACGGCATCGGCGCCGAAGGCGTTCTGGATCACAGCCAGATGCTGACCGACCCGGAAGAAGCCGCTGACTTCGTCAAGCGCACTCAGGTCGATGCCCTGGCCATCGCCATCGGCACCAGCCACGGCGCCTACAAGTTCACCAAGCCACCTACCGGCGACGTGCTGGCGATCGACCGCATCAAGGAAATCCACAAGCGCATCCCGAACACTCACCTGGTGATGCACGGTTCGTCTTCGGTTCCGCAAGAGTGGCTGGCGATCATCAACCAGTACGGCGGCGACATCAAAGAAACCTACGGCGTACCGGTTGAAGAAATCGTCGAAGGCATCAAGCACGGCGTGCGCAAGGTCAACATCGACACCGACCTGCGTCTGGCATCCACTGGCGCAATGCGTCGCCTGATGGCCACCAACCCGAGCGAATTCGACCCGCGTAAATTCTTCGGCGCCACCGTAACCGCCATGCGCGACGTGTGCATCGCTCGCTACGAAGCCTTCGGCACCGCGGGCAACGCTTCGAAGATCAAGCCGATCTCCCTGGAAGCGATGTTCCAGCGTTACCTGAAAGGTGAGTTGAACGCCAAGGTCAACTAAGACTTCAGCGTTTGAATTGCATGAAAAACCCGTCGGAAGGCGGGTTTTTTTTGTGGGTGAAGACCTGGTGGCGGCAAGCTCCCTCGCCACAATGAGTCCGAGCTATTTATCGTGATCGATATCCAGCTTGCTGAACGTCACCATCCCGCCCTCGCTGGTGTATCCGGTGTTGTCCTGCACATACACCCCGGCCTTGAAGTACAACGGTTTGTTGCGCCACGTCGCGCTGATATTGGTGTCCCACTGGTAACCCGCCGCACTGATGCCCAGTGCGCCGCCGGGGCTGAGGTGGATGAGGTAGGAGAACTGCTGATTGAGTTTCACCCCGGTGGCGATGGTGATCACCCGGCCCTCATCGTCATCGGGGTGCATGCGCACTTTGGCGACGATGTTGCCGGTCAAGGTCTTGGTCTTGTACTGGTACTCGACCTTCACCAGGGGCTTCTGGCTTTCATAGGCATGGATCTGGCCAATCACGATCTTGCCCGAACTGGGTACCTGGTTCACCGCCAGGGTGGCGCGCAGGGAGTTGTCGGCGTCCGGGTAGTACCAGTTTTTCAGCGTGCCATTGCTGTAGGTTTCCCGCAGCTCGGTGCGCGGGTAGATGGCGTTTTCAGTGCGCGAGCCGGTCACCGGGGACCAGAAAAACAGCGTGCCGGTGTCGGAATGGAAGTATTGATCCTTGAAGCCGTTCACCAGTTTGGAGGTTTCGACGGTGTACGGCGGGCTGCCGACGGGAACGCTGAGGTTCCAGGTTGCGAGGTCGATCATAGTCAGAAGCTTCCACGATTTTTACTGCACGCACGTGCCAATCGCTCTAGCACGCGCATTTTGGGCGGTCTTTATAAGCGTATAGGGCTATTTTGTTAATGCCCGTCCGGCAGTTGGTTGGCGTCAACATCCTGTCGAAATGCCATCTTTGCCGGTTTTAGCGGTCTTCAGCGCCGACCGTTAGTCGGCAAATGGACGCTTCAGTTAAATGATGGCGCTCTGACACCTTCTGCTTTTCTGGATCGAGGTCTAGAGTAAAGACTGAGTATTTGTCCGGTTTCGCCAGAACCCGGCCTGACGTCCCGAATATAGAGAAGCAGCATGGAATGCGCCCACCTCAAGCCAGCCGAAGGCAGCTCAACCTTATTAATCGTCGACGATTACCCTGAAAACCTGATCAGCCTGCGCGCGTTGTTGCAGCGCCAGGATTGGCACGTCATCACTGCTGCATCGGGTTTCGAGGCCCTTGGCCTGTTGCTTGAACACGAAGTCGACCTGGTATTGCTGGATGTACAGATGCCGGGCATGGATGGATTTGAAGTCGCGCGCCTGATGCGTGGCAGCCAACGAACCCGACTGACACCGATTATTTTTCTCACCGCCAACGAGCAGTCCAAGGATGCCGTGATCAAGGGCTATGCCAGTGGCGCGGTGGATTACCTGTTCAAGCCATTCGATCCGCAGATTCTCAAGCCCAAGGTTCAGGCGTTGCTCGAGCACCAGCGCAATCGCCGGGAGTTGCAGCGCCTGAGCCATGACCTGGAGGTCGCTCGCGCCTTCAATGCCTCGGTATTGGATAACGCCGCCGAGGGCATTCTGGTGGTCGGCGACGACGGCCGGATCGGCTTTGCCAACCCGGCGATCTCGCGGCTGCTCAATGCTCCGGTGCGAGAGCTGCAAGGCAGGGAGTTCCTGGATTTCCTGCAAAAACCACATGTCCCGGTCTGGGCCGATTCGGATCTGTTGGCCGGGTATAAGCGCGGCGAAACGTTACGCCTGCACGATGCGCTGTTGCGTACCGCGCCGGGACAGCAGGTGTCGGTGGCGCTGTCCTGTGCGCCGTTGCCCGCCGAACAGCGGGCGATGGTGGTGACGATTCAGGATATGTCGGTGGTGCGTCACCTGCATCAGCAGCTGGAATCCCAAGCGGTCACCGACCCGCTCACCGGGCTGCTCAATCGCCGCGGTTTTTACCAGACGGTGGAAAATCTGCTGCTGCGCGGCGAACGCACCGACAGTGCCTGGGTGCTGTTGTATCTGGACCTCGATGGCTTCAAGCGGGTCAACGACTCCCTCGGTCACGATGCCGGCGACCGGGTGCTGCGTTGGGTGTCCGAGCAACTGAAGGCCTGCCTGCGGCCGTTCGATGTCCTGGCACGCATGGGCGGCGACGAATTCACCGCCTTTCTGGACCTGGAATTCCCCGAGCAGGCGGCCAAGATCGCGGAAAAACTGATTGAGCGGGTTTCGATTTGTCAGCAAATCGATGGCCTGGATATCGCCCTGGGCGCGAGCATCGGTATCGCCACGTTTCCGGATTGCGGCGCTAATCTCGACGGTTTGTTGCGGGCTTCCGACATCGCCATGTACGAAGCCAAGCGCGCCGGGCGTCAGCAGTATCGTTTTTACGATCATGAAATGAACGGCCGGGCACGCTCGCGGTTGATGCTCGAAGAAAGTGTGCGCACGGCCATCGAAAATCGCGATTTCAACCTGGTGTATCAACCCCAGGTGTCCATCGCCGACGGGCAGATTCGTGGCTTCGAGGCGTTGCTGCGCTGGCAGCACCCCAGCGTTGGCGATGTGCCGCCTGGACTGTTCTTGCCGTTGCTGGAAGAGGCGCGGTTGATCAGCCGCCTGGGCAGCTGGATTTACCATCGCGGTGCCGGGCAGCGCAAAGCCTGGGAAGCGCTGTTTGCCGAGGATCTGGTGCTGGGCGTCAGTTTGAGCAGCACCCAATTCGCCATGCCTAATCTGGTCACCGAGTTGCGTCAGGTGCTGGATCGTCATGGCTTGCAGGCGCGTCATCTGGAGGTCGAGGTGACGGAAGCGGCCTTGATGCATCATCCCGAAGAGACCCGCAAACAGCTGCGGTTGCTGCGCAATCTTGGAGTCCGGGTCGCGCTGGATGATTTCGGTTCCGGCCCGTGTTCGCTGGCTCATTTGCGCGATCTGGAACTGGATACGCTCAAACTTGACCGCCATTTGATCGCGCGGCTACCGGACTCTTCGCGGGATGCGGCGCTGGTGCGCAGTGTCATCGAGCTGTGCAAGCACTACGGCATGCTGGTGATTGCCGAAGGGGTGGAAACCGTTGCGCAGTACAACTGGCTGCAAGCCAATGGTTGCGAGTATGTGCAGGGTTTTCTGGTGTCGCGTCCGATGATGGCCGAAGACACCGGCCACTTTGTGCAGCCGTTTGACTGGAGCGCGCTGACTCATTGAATTCGCTACACTGGCGACCTTTTCGTCACTTGTGTTGCCGCACCGATGACCGCGTTGAAATACCTCCAGGCTTACCCCGCCACGCTGCAGGACCAGGTACGCCAGTTGATCGCTGACGGTCGACTGGGCGACTACCTGAGCCAGCGTTACCCGCAAAAGCATGACGTGCAGAGCGATAAGGCGCTGTACACCTACGCGCTCGACCTCAAGCAGGAATACCTGCGCAACGCCCCGGCCATCGACAAGGTGTTGTTCGACAACCGTCTGGACCTGACGCACCGCGCGCTCGGCCTGCACACCACGATTTCCCGGGTGCAGGGTGGCAAGCTCAAGGCCAAGAAAGAAATTCGCATCGCCTCGCTGTTCAAGGAGGCGCCTTGCGAATTTCTGAAAATGATCGTGGTGCACGAGTTGGCGCACTTCAAGGAATCCGATCACAACAAGGCGTTCTACAAACTGTGCGAACACATGCTGCCGGGCTATCACCAGGTGGAGTTCGATGTGCGGGTCTACCTGACCTGGCGGGATATGCAATAAAAAGAAAAGGATCGTCAGATGGATGTCAGCAAGACCAAAAGCAGCTTCTACCGTCGCCTGTACGTGGCGTACTTGATCGACAGCGGGTTGGCCAGCAGCGTTCCGGCGTTGACCGAGGTGACTGGCATGCCTCGGCGTACGGCCCAGGACACCATCGCCGCGTTGGCGGATCTGGATATCGTTTGCGAGTTCGAGCAGGAAGAGGGCGCACGCAACCACGCCGGGCGCTATCGGATTCGCGAGTGGGGAGCGATCGATCGGGGATGGATCGAGCGCAATTTGCGGCAGATCAAGGCGGTGCTGGAGTATCCCTGAGATATGTGGCGCCGGTGATGACGCCATCGCGGGCAAGCCACGCTCCCACAAGGTTTGTGTCGTTTGCTAAAAACCTGTGGGAGTTGGCTTGCCAGCGATGGGGCCCTTACTGACGACGCATCCCGATGTGTGGAATGCCATCCTCGACGTATTCCTCACCGGCCACCACAAACCCGTAGCGCCCGTAGTACCCCTGCAAATGCGCCTGGGCCGAGAGGTAGATCGGGACGTCGGGCCAGTACTTTTCGGCCTGTTTCAGCGCCTGGGCCATCAGCTCGTGACCCAGCCCGGTACCTCGTGCGGCGGGGGCAATGACCACTCGCCCGATCACCACGTCGCCGCCCTGTCGCTCGGGGTCCAGCAGTCGCAGATAGGCCACCAGGCGATCGCCGTCCCACGCCATCAAATGGCAGGTGTCACCTTCCAGGTCCTGGCCATCGATATCCTGATAGATGCATTTCTGTTCGACGACGAACACCTCGGCACGCAGCTGCAGAATGGCGTACAGCTGTTCCTTGCCCAGATCGCTGTGGTGTTTGCAGACCCAATCGATTGTCATGTCCTGATTCCCTGAAAACGTCTTCGGGATATTAAGCGTCCCGACGCTGGATGTCTTTATGGCGGAGAAATCTGTGACAAAGACCAAAATGCCATCATTCATTTTTCGCGCCCCTGTCATCTTTGTGTAATCTGGGTTCAAGCGATGTGCAGTGGCTTCAATGAGCTAATGTTTAGTGCCTGGGTGTGCCGGTACGGGGCTTGGAGTTTGGCTGAAAAACACGTCGGGCGGCCCGCCCGCTAAGGATTTTCTAGCATGCCGCGATTGCATCGAGCCTTTGCTTTGATTGGATTGTTGTTGCTGATGCAAAGTGCAGCGGCCGACAAGCTGCGCCTGGTGGCAGATGTCTGGCCACCGTTTACCGACGCCACGCTGGTCAATGGTGGGTTGGCTACCGATATTGTCAGTACCGCCCTGGCGCGTGCCGGCTATGCCAGTGAGTTCGAGCAGGTGCCTTGGGCACGTGCACTGCTGGGCGTGGGCGAGGGCCGCTACGACGTGCTGGTCAACGCCTGGTACAACGACGAACGCACAAGGATCGGCCAGTTCTCCGCTGGGTACCTGATCAATCGCATACGCTTTCTCAAGCGCAAGGACGCGCCAATCGAATTCAACGATCTGCAGCAACTGCACGGTTATCCGATTGCGGTCGTGCGTGGCTACGCCTATTCGGCGGCGTTCGATGAAGACGAATCACTGCAGAAGATCCCGGTACACGGCTTTGCCATGGCCGTGCGCATGGTCGCCGCCTCCAGGGTCAAGCTGACCCTGGAGGACGAGTACGTCGCCCGGTATTACCTGGCTCGTGAGTCGCCCAAGGTGCGCAACGCCGTGGAGTTTCTGCCCAAGTCCCTGAGCGAGAACAGCCTGCATATTCTGGTCAGCCTGAAGAACCCGCAGCATGAACAGATCGTTGCCGGTTTCGACCGCGAGATCGCGGCGATGAAGGCGGATGGGAGTTATGAGCGGTTGATGAAGCAGCATGGGATGTAGGCATTGTGGCGGGGCTGATGGCCTCATCGCTGGCAAGCCAGCTCCCACAGTGTCCGGTGGGTTACATAGGGTTTGTGTCCAACCCATTTCCCTGTGGGTTACATAGGGTTTGTGTCCAACCCAATTCCCTGTGGGAGCTGGCTTGCCAGCGATGACGTCCGTCAGGACGCTGCAGCCCTCAATCCTCGCTCGTATCCTTGATCAAATGGGCCGCCAGCGTCCGTAGTGGTCCCAGTTGCCGGCAGATCAATGCCAGTTGAG
Source organism: Pseudomonas sp. MIL9 (assembly GCF_016887925.1). Classification (NCBI taxonomy): domain Bacteria; kingdom Pseudomonadati; phylum Pseudomonadota; class Gammaproteobacteria; order Pseudomonadales; family Pseudomonadaceae; genus Pseudomonas; species Pseudomonas sp. MIL9. Next base: position 101,760 of record NZ_JAFEHE010000019.1, read on the forward strand.
TCTGCACCAGCCGCTGGCCTTCATCGATTTCATCGGGCATCTGCTCAAGCTCATTGGCCAGCGCTTCTTCCTCATCGCTCTGAATGGCAATCGCCGATTTACTGGCAAGGCCTTGGGCGATTTCGTCGATGCTGGTGGCCAGTTTCACGCCGGCCCCTTCGATCAAGTGCTCGCGCACATCGGCTGGCAACTGCGTTTCCCGGTGCGCCCCCAGGCCTGACAGGTAGCTGAGCAAGGTGTGCGACAGCACCAGAAAACGGAAACCCACATCCGCTTCCTTACGGAAATACCCCGGTTCCATCAGCATGTTCGCCAGCGTGGTCGACAGCGCAGCGTCGGCGTTGTGCGCGTTGCGCCGGGCCAGGCGATACGCCAGGTCGTCGCTTTTGCCGGCGGCGTATTGCTGCATGATCTGGCGCAGGTAAATGCTGTTGCAGGACAGGGTGTTGGCCAGCACTTTGTTCAGGCGCCGACCCTGCCAGTCCGGGAGGAACAGGAACACCGCCAGGCCGGCGATCAGGCCGCCGAGCAAGGTGTCGAACAGCCGTGGCAAAAACAATCCGTAGCCATCACCCACCTGGTTGAAGCAGAACAGCACCATCAAGGTAATCGCCGCCGTGGCCACGGTGTAGCGGGTGGTGCGGTTGGTAAAGAACACCACTCCGGCGGCAATCGCGAAGCAGGACTGGATCAACGGATTGGGGAACAGGTCGAACAGCGCCCAGGCCAGGGTCAGGCCGATGGCGGTGCCGATGATCCGTTGACCGAGTTTGCGCCGGGTCGCGCCGTAGTTCGGCTGACAGACAAAGAGCGTGGTCAGGATGATCCAGTAGCCCTGGGACGGGTGAATCAAATGCACCATCGCGTAGCCGATGCTCAAGGCCAGAGGCAAGCGCAGGGCGTGGCGGAACAGCAGGGACGTCGGGGTCAACTGCGTGCGCAGGCGTACCCAGACATCCTTGAGGTTACGTGGCGAGCGGTCGAGCAGGCTGCTGTCGGTGGCGTCGGCCAGGGCGTCGGGGTTGCTCGCATCGCTGAGCAAGCGGTCGAGGGTGCCGAGGTTGGCGGCCAGTGCCCGCAACGAGCGCAACAAACCGCGCCAGGCCGGATTGCTCTGGATGCGCAGATGTTCGAGGGAGGCATGCAGGTCGCTCAGGGCTTCGGCGAAGCTCGCGTCATAGATGAACGGCTGGCGCATCTGGATCGATTCGGCCAGCGCCCGGCAGGCCTTGCCTTGCTGGCGCAGCAGGCGTTGGCAGCGGAACAGCACGTCGCTGTGGAAGAATGCCTCGGCCAGCGCGTTATACGGGTAGTGCGAGGAGCTGGCGCGTTCGTGGATGTCCTGGGCGAGAAAGTACAGCTTCAGGTAACGGCTGAGTTTCGAGCCCGGCCGTCCGTTGCCGACCCGGTGCAGGATGATTTCCTTGGCGCTATTCAGCGCGGCGACCACGCGACCGTTTTGCTGGGCCAGTTCCAGTCGTCGTGCTTCCACGTCCAACTGGCGGATCGGCTCGAACAGCGACGATTTCAACTTCAGGTAAAAACCCAATTCCCGGAACAGCCGCGCCAGGCTTTGCTGCACCGGCTGGTTGGAGAACAGCGCCTGCCACAACACCGACAGAAAACCGTACCAGGCCGCACCGGCCACCAGCAGCACAGGTTCGTGCCAGAAATCGGTCACCGCACCGCCGCGCTGGTCGACGCCGATCATGGTGTAGACCGACAGAATCAACGTCGCCGAAGCAATGGTGCCATAGCGTTCGCCGAGGGCGCCGAGCATGGTCAGGCAGAAGGCCGCCAGGGCGAAGGCGATGCTGAACAGGATGGGGTAGGGGAAGAGCAGTTCGACCGACAGCGCGGCGACCATGAAACACACCAGCGTCACCGCCAGCGCATTGAGGCGGCCTTGCCAACTGTCGTCGGTCTCGGCCAGGGCGCTGGCGATAATCCCCAGGAACAGCGGGATCAACAGCCCCATTTCATCCTGATACCAACACAGCGCCATGGTGCCGGTCAGGGCGATGAACACCCGCACGCTGTAACTGAATTTATCCAGCGCCCAAAGGCGCCGCAAAGACTGACGAAACGAGGTCGATGACATGAAGTGCGAGGGCCTTCCGAGGCGATGACGCTAAATTGAGCCAGTAATGACGCCGATGCAATGGCGGCGATCACATCTGGTAGCAAAATCTGTTCCTTGATACCACGCGCGGTCAATGTGGGAGCGAGCCTGCTCGCGATGAGGCCGGAACATTCAACATGTATGTCGACTGTCAGACCGCTATCGCGAGCAGGCTCGCTCCCACATTTGATTTGTGTGCGTCAGACGTACTGCGCGGCCGCATAGCCCGAAGCCCAGGCCCACTGGAAGTTGAAACCGCCCAGGTGCCCGGTCACGTCGAGCACTTCGCCGATGAAGTACAGGCCAGGGCTTTTCAGCGATTCCATGGTCTTGGACGACACCTCGTTGGTATCGACGCCACCCAGGGTCACTTCGGCGGTGCGATAGCCTTCGGTGCCGGCCGGCACGATTTTCCAACTCGCCAGTTTCTCGGCGATGGCGGCAATTTCCCCGTGGGTGTACTGCTTCATCGGTTTGGAGACGAACCAGTTGTCCGCCAACAGGTTGGCCATCTTCTTGGTGAAGATTTCACCTAGCAGGGTTTTCAGCTCGCTGTTGGGACGTTCGGCTTGTTGCTGTTGCAGCCAGGACGGCACGTCATGGTCGGGCATCAGGTTGATCTCGACCGTGTCGCCGGATTCCCAGAACGAGGAAATCTGCAGAATTGCCGGGCCACTCAGGCCACGGTGAGTGAACAGGATGTTCTCGCGAAAGCTCTGGTCATTGCAGCTCACCAGGCAATCGACCGATGTGCCGGACAGCTCGGTGCACAATTCCTTGAGCTGATCGGTAATGGTGAACGGCACCAGCCCGGCGCGGGTCGGCAGCAATTCATGGCCGAACTGCCTGGCCACCTGATAGCCGAAACCGGTGGCACCCAGGGTAGGAATCGACAGGCCGCCGGTGGCGATCACCAGGGATTCGCACGTTACCTGGCCCAGCGTAGTGTCCAGCAGGTAACCCTTTTCGAGCTTCTCGATGGTCTGGATCGAGGTGTCCAGGTGCAGGCTGACGCCGACCTGATCGCACTCGTTGAGCAGCATTTCGAGGATGTCGCTGGATTTGTTATCGCAGAACAACTGGCCGAGCTTTTTCTCGTGGTACGGCACACCGTGCTTGGCGACCATGCCGATGAAATCCCACTGGGTGTAGCGGGCCAGGGCGGATTTGCAGAAATGCGCGTTCTGCGAAAGGAAATTGCCGGGTTCCGTGTACATGTTGGTGAAATTACAGCGGCCACCGCCCGACATCAGGATTTTCTTGCCGGCCTTGTTCGCGTGGTCGAGCAACAGCACCTTGCGCCCGCGCCCGGCGGCCGTCAGCGCGCACATCAACCCTGCGGCGCCAGCGCCAATGATCACGACTTCGGTAGAGCGCAAAACGGTGTCCTCACACAAATTTCAGAGCGGTTTCGGTCCCTGTAGGAGCGAGCCAGCTCGCGATGGACGTCAACGATAACGCTGGCAACCTGGCTCACCGCGGTGAGCCCGGATTTTTCGCGAGCAGGCTCGCTCCTACAGTGGAGAGCGGTGTTCTTACAGGATACGAACGCGCAGCGAACGGCCCTTGATCTTGCCGTCGTTCAGGCGCTGCAGGGCTTGCTTGGCGATGCCGCGTTCAACCGCTACATAGGCCTGGAAGTCGAAAATTGCGATCTTGCCCACCTGAGCGCCGGGAATACCGGCATCGCCGGTCAGTGCACCGAGAATGTCGCCCGGACGAACCTTGTCCTTGCGGCCGGCGCCGATGCACAGCGTGCTCATCTGCGGCAGCAGCGGACCACCGCCCTGCGACGTCAGGTTGTCCACCTGGTCCCAGGTCAACGGCGATTTCTGCAACTGCTCGATGGCTTGGGCGCGCTGCGCTTCAGACGGCGCCACCAGGCTGATCGCGAGTCCTTTCTCACCGGCGCGACCGGTACGGCCAACGCGGTGGATGTGGATTTCCGAGTCACGGGCCAGCTCGACGTTGATCACCATGTCCAGCGAGTCGATGTCCAGGCCACGTGCTGCAACGTCGGTGGCGACCAGTACCGAAGTACTGCGGTTGGCGAACATCGCCAGGACCTGGTCGCGATCACGCTGTTCCAGATCGCCGTGCAGGCCGACGGCGGAGATGCCTTTGGTGGTCAGGTGATCGACGGTTTCCTGAACCTGCTGCTTGGTGAAGCAGAAGGCCACGCAGGACGCCGGCCGGAAGTGTCCCAGCACCTTGGTCACCGCGCTCATGCGTTCTTCCGGGGAGATTTCGTAGAAGCGCTGCTCGATCTGCGTGTCGTCGTGGAACGCCTCGGCCTTCACTTGCTGCGGGTTGCGCATGAACTTGGAGGCCAGCTGCTTGATGCCCACCGGATAGGTGGCGGAGAACAGCAGGGTCTGGCGGCGTTCCGGAGCCTGCATGATGATTTCTTCGATGGAATCGTAGAAACCCATGTCGAGCATGCGGTCGGCTTCGTCGAGAATCAGGGTGTTCAGGCCGTGGAGCACCAGCGAACCTTTGCGCAGGTGCTGCTGAATGCGCCCCGGGGTGCCGACGATGATGTGCGCGCCGTGCTCCAGCGAAGCGATCTGCGGGCCGAGGGACACGCCGCCACACAGGGTCAGGACCTTGATGTTGTCTTCGGCACGGGCCAGGCGACGGATTTCCTTGGCGACCTGGTCAGCCAGCTCGCGAGTCGGGCACAGGATCAGCGCCTGGCAACCGAAGTAGCGCGGATTGATCGGGTTCAGCAGGCCGATACCGAAGGCCGCGGTCTTGCCGCTGCCGGTCTTGGCCTGGGCGATCAGGTCCATCCCCTTGAGGATCACCGGCAAGCTTTGCGCCTGGATCGGCGTCATCTGGGCATAACCGAGGGAGTCGAGGTTAGCCAGCATGGCGGCGGACAGCGGCAAAGTATTAAAAGCGGTGGCGATGGTGGTCACGGGACTGGCCTGCAAAACAAAATGTCGCGCAGTGTACCAGTCCGATGGCCATTAGCCCTAAGGCTCTATGTGTTGTTCCGGACGCTTGACGCGCCGTCCGTCATTCTTCGACAGCTGCGAGAAGATTGTCGCCGCCAGCATCGCCATGATTCCAACGGTGACGAATGTCAGTTGGAAGGCTCCCAGAACCGTCTCCACGCCGTCATTTCCAACCTTCGCCGTGAACCCGCCGAGCAACGCACCGGCGCAGGCCACGCCCAGGCTCAGGGACAATTGCGCGACCACCGACAGCAGGCTGTTGCCGCTGCTGGCGCTGGCGTCATCGAGGTCGATCAGGGTCACGGTGTTCATGGCGGTGAACTGCAAGGAGTTGATCGCGCCCAGGATCGCCAGCAGGCACAGCAGCAGCCAGTACGGCGTCTGTTCGCTGACCAGGCCCATGCTCGCCAGCATGATGCCCAGGGCCAGGGTGTTGCCGGTCAACACGATGCGGTAGCCCAGACGCTCGATCAGCGGCCGCGCCACCCACTTGGCAATCATTGCCGCAGCCGCCAGTGGCAGCATGCTCATCCCGGCCTGGGACGGTGAATAGCCCAGCGCCACTTGCAGCAGCAACGGCACCAGAAACGGCAGGGCGCCGCTGCCCAGGCGGGCGAACAGGTTGCCGAGAATGCCGACCGCGAAGGTGCGGGTCTTGAACAGCGAAGGCGCGAACAGCGGGTTTTCGGTGTGTCCGGCGCGTAGCCAGTAGGCCGCCAGACACGCCATGCCGCCGAACAGCAGCAACATCACCCGCAGGTGCGGCAGGTGCAGTTCTCCCAGGCCTTCCATGGCGATGGTGATCAAAATCATCGCCGCACCGAACAGCAGGAAACCCAGGCTATCGAAACGGGTGCGCTCGGTGCCGCGCAGGTCCGGGATGAATTTCCACACGGCATAACAACCGATCAGCCCCACCGGCAGGTTGATCAGGAAGATCCAGTGCCACGTCAGGTATTCCACCATCCAGCCGCCCATGGTCGGGCCGATCAACGGGCCGAGCAGTCCGGGAATGGTGATGAAACCCATGATCCGCACCAGCTCCGAACGCGGATAGGCGCGTAGCACCACCAGCCGTCCGACCGGCAGCATCAGGGCGCCGCCCAGGCCCTGAATGACCCGGGCGCCGATCAGCAGGGTCAGGCTGGTCGACAGCGCGCACAGCAATGAACCGATGCTGAACAGCAGGATCGCGCCGAAGAAGATTTTCCGGGTGCCGAAGCGATCGGCGATCCAGCCCGAAGCCGGGATCAGCAACGCGACCGTAAGCATGTAGGCGATGATCACACCCTGCATGCGCAGCGGATCTTCAGCCAGGTCGCGAGCCATGGCCGGCAGGGCGGTGTTGAGGATCGTCCCGTCGAGGGACTGCATGAAGAAGGCAATGGCGACGACCCACGGCACCCAGCGGGCGGTGACAGCGTCGAGAGGAGGGCGGTTGGGCATGGGACCTCTTGGAGGTTGAAGTGATCGCAGTCCATGTGGGAGCGAGCCTGCTCGCGATGAGGCCCTTTCATTCAACATTAACGTCGACTGAACTACCGCTATCGCGAGCAGGCTCGCTCCCACAGGATTCCCGGTGTGCCGGGGTTTTTTGTGTTTACAGGGTCAAGGTGAGTTTGCTGACCAACGCCCCCGGCAACAACGCCGACGCCGTGGCCCGCTGGCTGTAGGTACTGGCCGACAACAGCATCTCGCGTTCCTGGGTCAGCGCCTCCAACTGTGAACCGAGCAGGCTGAAGGCGCTGTCGTCGAAACGCATGGTGCTGACCGGTGCCTGAATCTCGCCGTTCTCGACCCAGAACGTCGCAAACCGGGTCATGCCGGTCAGACGGGCCGCCGGTTGGTCCGAGTAGTTCAGGTACCACAGGTTGCTGATGTACAAGCCGGTGCCCAGTTGCTTGAGGATTTCAGCTTCGGGCAACGTACCGCCCTTCATGTTCAAGGCATTCGGCGATTCGCCGCCGCTGGCGCCGTTGGCAGTCAAGCCGTATTCGGCGGCGCTGCGAGAGCCCACCAATTGCGCGCCCGCCTTGCCCTCGACAATCAGTTTGAGGTCACTGCGTGGATAGCCTTCGTCGGAGAACGCCGGGCTCAATGAGCCGCTGACTTTTTCGTCCAGCGAGACCAGCGGGCTGAACGCGTGGTCGCCCCCGTAGAGCTTCTGCAACGGGCTGCTTTTGCTGGCGATCGACTGCGCCGAAAAACCGCCCCAGCACAGCATGCTCATAATCTCTTCCAGCGCGGCGGGGGCCAGGTAGGCGCGGTACTGACCGGGCGCCAACGTGCGTAACGGTCGGCCCAGAAGCTCAAGCTGCTCGCGGGCCTGCCGGAAGCGCCTGGCAAAGTCTTCGCTGCTCCAGTCGTGCCCGGCGTAGCTGGCTTTCACCGCCTGGCCATTTTCGTGGAACAGGCTGAAATCGAAGTTGAAACTGTTGGCCTGATGCCAGCCGAAGGCGCCGGCAGAGCTGGCAAAACCACGGCTGATAGGGCCGGCGGCGTAGAAGCCGACCAGATCCAGGCCTTCCGCGGCTTGAGCGATTTCAGCGACCACTTGCTCGGTATCCGGCAGCGGATGCTCCTGCAGGTTCTTGCTCTGCCAGCCGTTGTAGTTCAGCAACAGATACGGATCCGGTGGCAGCAGCGGCAAGGTTTCGCGCAGCTGTTGCAGGCCTTCGGACAGGCGCTGCAAATCGACTTCCGGGTCGCCAGCCAGGGTGATGTGCAAGTCCGCGTGTCGCCCCTCGTTGATCAATTTCAAACCGATGCTCGCCTGCTGCACCTGACCGGACTGGCGCACCCTGGCATGGTTGAAGCGCACGAAAGCCGACGACTCGGCGGCATAGCTGAGGGTGAACTGTTCCGGTTCGCGCAGGGCTTCACGCAAACCGGCGACCAATGCCTTGAACGACTCGGCCTGGGTTTTCGATGGACTCATCAGGCGTCTCCTCCGAACACATCCACATGGCTGAACACGCAGGCGGGTGACGCGTGACCGACGCGGATCACCTGATTCGGCTCGCCCTTGCCGCAGTTGGGTGTACCGAGAACCTTGAAGGTGCTGGCATCGCCGACGGCGCTGAGGCTCTTCCAGAACTGCGCGGAAATTGCCCGGTAATTCGGGTTTTTCACCACGCCCTTGAGTTCACCGTTTTCGATCAACTGGCCCCATTCGCAGCCGAACTGGAATTTGTTGCGCGCATCGTCGATGGACCAGGAACGGTTGGTGCTCATCAGAATGCCGTGCTCGATGTGGCCGATCAGCTGTTCCAGCGGCTGATCCCCCGGTTCGATGTTGAGGTTGGCCATCCGGTCGATCGGCGGACGGTTCCAGCCGCAGGCGCGGCTGTTGGCGACGCCTTCCAGGCCGGCGCGGAATTGCGACAACGCGCCACCCAATGGCCGCAGCAGCAGGCCTTCGCGGATCAGGAACTCTTTACTGGCGGCGCTGCCGTCGTCGTCATGGCCGTAGCTGGCGAGCTGTTCGGGGATGTCCGGGTCGAAGGTCACGTTGAGCAGCTTCGAGCCGTATTGCAGGCTGCCGAAGTCTTCGGCCTTGACGAAGCTGGTGCCCGCGTAATTGCGCTCATCACCGAGGATGCGATCCAGCTCCAGCGGGTGGCCGATGGATTCGTGGATCTGCAGCATCATCTGGTCAGGCATCAGCAGCAGGTCGCGCGGGCCTTGTGGCGTGTTCGGCGCCAGCAGCAATTGCAGCGCCTGGTCGGCGACGGTCGGTCCGGCACCGATCAGGCCGCAACGGCTGATGACGTCGGCGCCACCCTGTTGGCCGAAGTTCTCGCGACCGAGGCTACGGGTCTGACTGTCGTTGCCGTCATAGGCCGTGACGTCGAGGCCGGGGTAGACGAAGCGTTGGGCCTGACGCAATTCGGCGCCGGCGCTGTTGAGGTAGATCTGCTCGACGTGGGTGATGCCGATGCTCACCTGCCAGTTCACCAGGCGCTCGTCCTTGGGCACGGCGGCGGATTCGGCGCCGAGCAACTGGTAACAGTCACTCAGGGACGGGAACGGCTGGTCGAGGTTCGGCGAAAAGTAATCGGCACAAGCACTCGATACGGCGTGTTCGCTCAAGTCCAGCAAGGCGTGGGGCTTGAGTCGGCGAGCTTGCTGTTCGGCGCGTTCGAGGGCGGCTTGCAGGCCCTGTTGCGACAGGTCGTTGGTGGCGGCGTAGGCTTCAACACCGTTGACCCGCACCGTCAGCATCGCGCCTTCGTCACGGCTCAGGCTCGGCGGTTCGGCGACGTTCTTGCGCACAGACAGGTACTGGCCGGACTCGCGGACATAACGCAGGGAAAAGAATTCAGCGCCCGTGCGCAAGGCAGCAAAACGCTGCTTGAGCCGGGGATGGAAATCGAACATTCGGGAACCTCCTTGGTGTGGAGCATCGATGTTGCGAGGGGAGGGTGAAACGTTTGCGTGGCGCTAGAGTAGGCCTGTGCGGGGGGTGGGATCAAGGTTGGAGCGGTGTGGGAGGGGATTGCTGTGTCTGGCAGGAAAATATGTGCTGGTTTGTCCGGCCTCATCGCGGGCAAGCCCGCTCCCACAGGATTCGCGTGATTTCAGAATCCACGCATGACCTTGTGGGAGCGGGCTTGCCCGCGATGGGAGCGACGCGGTTCTACGCCTTATGCAGTCTGGCTCACTTCACGCAGCGGCTTGCCTTTCACCGGCGCATCTCCGGCCACGTAGTAGTCAGCCTTGCTGCGTGGCAGCGGCTTGCGACCGCGGATCTTGTCGGCGATTTTCTCGGCGATCATGATCGTTGACGCGTTGAGGTTGCCGGTGGTGATGATCGGCATGATCGAGGCATCGACCACCCGCAGGCCCTGCATGCCATGCACGCGACCTTCGCCATCGACCACGGCCATCTCGTCGGTGCCCATCTTGCACGAGCAGGACGGGTGGAACGCGGTTTCGGCGTGCTCGCGGATGAACTTGTCCAGTTGTTCGTCGGTTTGCACGTCGATGCCGGGGCTGATTTCGCGGCCACGGAAGGCGTCCAGTGCAGGCTGTTGCATGATTTCGCGGGTCAGGCGGATGCCGTCGCGGAATTCCTGCCAGTCCTGCTCGGTGGCCATGTAGTTGAACAGGATGCTCGGGTGCTGGCGTGGGTCCTTGGACTTGGCCTGGATGCGACCACGGCTCGGCGAACGCATGGAACCCATGTGCGCCTGGAAGCCGTGCTCTTTCACACCGTTGCTGCCGTTGTAGTTAATCGCTACCGGCAGGAAGTGGTACTGGATGTTCGGCCACTCGAATTCCGGACGGGTGCGAATGAAACCGCCGGCTTCGAACTGGTTGCTGGCGCCGATGCCGGTGCCGTTGAACAGCCATTCGGCACCGATGGCCGGCTGGTTCCACCACAACAGCGACGGGTACAGCGAGACCGGTTGGGTGCACGCGTATTGCAGGTACAGTTCAAGGTGGTCCTGCAGGTTTTCACCGACGCCCGGCAGGTCGTGGACCACCGGAATATCGAGCTTTTTCAGCAGTTCGGCTGGGCCGACACCGGAGCGTTGCAGGATCTGCGGCGACGCGATGGCGCCGGAGCACAGCAGCACTTCCTTGCGTGCCTTGACCTCGACACGCTCTTCGGCGGCGCCGACCAGGTAACGCACGCCGACCGCACGCTTGCCTTCGAACAGGATCTTGTCGGTCAGGGCGTGAGTGACGATGGTCAGGGTCGAACGCTTCTTGGCGATGTCCAGGTAGCCGCGCGCGGTACTGGAGCGACGGCCCTTCGGCGTCACGGTACGGTCCATCGGGCCGAAACCTTCCTGCTGATAGCCGTTCAAGTCTTCGGTGCGCGGGTAACCGGCCTGCACGCCAGCTTCAACCATGGCGTGGAACAGCGGGTTGTTGCCGGCCTTGGGCGTGGTCACGCTGACCGGGCCTTCGCCACCGTGGTAATCGTTCGGGCCGATGTCGCGTGTTTCGGCTTTGCGGAAATACGGCAGGCAGTCCAGGTAGGTCCAGTCTTCCAGGCCTGGCAGTTTGGCCCAGCCGTCGTAGTCCATGGCGTTGCCGCGGATGTAGCACATGCCGTTGATCAGCGAAGAACCGCCCAGGCCCTTGCCGCGCCCGCACTCCATGCGACGACCGTCCATGTGCGGTTCCGGATCGGTTTCATAGGCCCAGTTGTAGCGACGGCCTTGCAGCGGGAACGCCAGGGCGGCCGGCATCTGCGTGCGGAAGTCGGAACGGTAGTCCGGGCCGCCCGCTTCGAGCAGCAGGACGGTGACGCCTTCGTCTTCAGTCAGACGGGTCGCCAGGGTGTTACCGGCCGAGCCGGCACCGATGATGATGTAATCGAATTCTTGGGACATTGAATGCACCCTCTTTAGATGTGGTCAGGTCGGACCCAGGCGAGTGCTGCGCACTCGATTCGCGAGCAGGCTCGCTCCCACAAGGATTGGGGGCTGCCACAGATTTGGTGGGCGACACCAAACCTGTGGGAGCTGGCTTGCCAGCGATGACGGCCCGGCAAGCAATACAGGACTCGGGTCTTAGAACACCGAGACGTAATCGCCCAGCTCGACCTGTACCGATTTGATGCGGGTGAAGTTGTTCAGCGAGCTGATGCCGTTCTCACGGCCTACACCCGACTGCTTGTAACCGCCGACCGGCATCTTGGCGTCGGATTCGCCCCAGGCGTTGATCCAGCAGATACCGGCTTCCAGTTGATGAATCACACGGTGGGCGCGGTTCAGGTCGCGGGTGACGATACCGGCGGCCAGGCCGAAGTCGGTGTCGTTGGCGCGACGGATCACTTCTTCTTCGGTTTCGTAGGTGAGGATCGCCATCACCGGGCCAAAGATTTCTTCACGGACGATGGTCATGTCGTCAGTGCAGTCAGTGAACACGGTCGGCGCGACGAAGGCGCCCTTGGCGAATTCGCCGTCGGTCAGACGCTCGCCGCCGCACAGCAGGCGGGCACCTTCTTCCTTGCCCTTGGCGATGTAGCCCAGCACGCTTTCCATGTGGGCGAAGCTGACCAGCGGGCCGAAGTTGGTGTTTTCGTCTTGCGGGTTGCCAACGCGAATGCGCGCAACGCGTTCAACGATCTTGGCTTCGAAAGCGGCTTTCAGGTGGCTCGGCACGAACACGCGAGTGCCGTTGGTGCAGACCTGACCTGAGCTGTAGAAGTTGGCCATCATCGCGGTGTCGGCGGCGCGATCGAGGTCGGCGTCGTCACAGATGATCAGCGGGGATTTGCCACCCAGTTCCATGGTCACGTCCTTGAGCGAAGAGCTCGAAGCGCTGGCCATGACTTTCTTGCCGGTGTCGGTGCCGCCGGTGAACGAAACTTTCTCGATACGCGGGTGCTCGGTCAGCCAGGTGCCGACTTCGCGGCCGCTGCCAGTCAGAACGTTGAACACGCCAGCCGGCAGGCCTGCCTCGGTGTAGATCTCGGCCAGTTTCAGGGTCGTCAGGGAAGTGACTTCGCTTGGCTTGAAGATCATCGCGTTACCGGCCGCCAGGGCTGGAGCGGATTTCCACAGGGCGATCTGAATCGGGTAGTTCCACGCGCCGATACCGGCCACCACGCCCAGCGGCTCGCGACGGGTGTAGACGAACGATGTGGTGCGCAGCGGGATCTGCTCGCCTTCGATGGCGGGCACCAGGCCTGCGTAGTACTCCAGCACGTCAGCGCCGGTGACGATGTCGACGTAGCGGGTTTCGGAATATGACTTGCCGGTGTCCAGGGTTTCCAGGGCGGCCAGCTCATCGTTGCGCTCACGCAGGATGTCCACGGCGCGACGCAGGATGCGCGAACGCTCCATCGCAGTCATTGCCGCCCAGATTTTCTGACCCTTTTCAGCGCTGACCACCGCGCGCTCGACGTCTTCCTTGGTCGCACGCTGTACGGTTGCGAGGACTTCACCGTTAGCCGGGTTGATGGCTTCGAAAGTGGCGTCGCTGCTGGCGTCGGAGTACGCGCCATCGATGTAGAGTTTTTGCAGTTCGAAACGGGCCATATTGTCCTCGCAAGAGCATAAGTGGTTGGCGTTAACCACCGGGCGCGCCGTGCAGCCTTGGCATCGCGGGTCGGTGGCGGTTCAGGGGTCGAGCGGTTATGTGTGCTCTAACTCACCTGCTTGGCCAGTTGGATATCCATGTATTCGTAAGCGATCCGTTGCGCCTGCTCGGTGTCGAAAGCGTCTCCCGACAGCGCGCCGCGCAACCACAACCCGTCAATGAGGGCTGCCAGGCCACGGGCGGCGCTGCGCGCTTGATCGAGCGGCAACACGCGGCGGAACTGGCAGCACAGGTTGGAATACAGACGGTGATCGTTGATCCGCTGCAACCTGTGCAAAGACGGCTGGTGCATGCTGGTGGCCCAGAAGGCCAGCCAGGTTTTCATTGCCGGGCCATTGACCTGGCTGGCGTCGAAGTTGCCTTCGATGATCACCCGCAGATGCGCCCGGGGGCTGTCATCCGCCAGCGCCTGTCGGCGCAGGGTGACGCTCTCGCTCAGGACGCTCATCAGATACCGCATCGTGGCGGCGATCAGGCCGTTCTTGTCCTGAAAATAGTGACTGATGATGCCATTCGAGACACCGGCCAAACGGGCGATCAGCGCAATGCTGGCGTCCCCCATTCCGACCTGATCGACGGCCTGCAAAGTGGCTTCGATCAACTGCTGACGGCGGATGGGTTGCATACCGACCTTGGGCATCTTGCACATCTCCTTAGGCCTTCCGGCGGACGCAGAACGACCACCGGACTGAGGCCAGTCTATTTTGTTTTGATTGAACGTTCAATCAACAAAGAATAAGATCTGCGACAAATCGTCGCTGCTTACAGATTTTTCCTACATGTAAATGGCGAAAAACCGGCATCCGAAAACGCTCGAACCCTGTACGCGCTGGCGTCTGCGGGGCTTCGGGCTTTTTTCGGCGTGTCTTTATATCACCCACCGGTCGGCTGCCCACTAACCGATTGGTCGGGTACCACACTGCCTTGCGTTCTTCTCTCGCACTGCCTGGAGCATCTGTGCCATGAGTTCTGCCTCGCTAATAAAGACCCCACCAGAAAAGGTGACGGTCAACGGTTGGGTGTTCTACACCTCTACCGCGTTGATTCTGTTGTTGACCGCCATTCTGATCATCGCCCCGCAAGAGGCCGGCAGAATGCTCGGCACCGCTCAGGCCTGGTTGTCCCGCAGCTTCGGCTGGTACTACATGGTGGTGATCGCCGCCTATCTGATTTTCGTCGTCGGCCTGGCGTTTTCGTCCTACGGCAAGCTCAAGCTCGGCAGCAAGGACGACACCCCGGACTTCAGCTACGGCGCCTGGGCGGGGATGCTGTTCTCGTCGGGCATCGGTATTTCGCTGCTGTACTTCGGTGCGTCCGAGCCGCTGGACCACTACTTCAACCCGCCGGAAGGCGTGGCGGGCAGCAACCTGGCCGCCCGTCAGGCGGTTCAGCTGACATTCCTGCACTGGGGCCTGCACGGCTGGGCGATCTATGCGCTGGTCGGCCTGGCCGTGGCGTACTTTGCCTATCGGCATAACCAGCCGCTGGCGTTGCGTTCGGCGTTGTACCCGTTGGTGGGCGAACGTTGGGTCAAGGGCGCGGCGGGTCATGCGGTGGACGGCTTCGGCATGTTCGTGACCCTGTTGGGTCTGGTGACCAACCTGGGGATTGGTTCGCTGCAGGTGTCGTCGGGCCTTGAAAACCTGTTCGGCATGGAACACAGCAACACCAACCTGCTGATCGTGATCATCGTGATGAGCACCGTGGCGACCATCGCTGCAGTGTCGGGCGTGGAAAACGGCATCCGTCGTCTGTCCAACCTGAACATCGTGCTGTTCAGCGGCCTGCTGATTTTCGTGCTGCTGTTCGGCCCGACCCTGCACCTGCTCAACGGCTTCGTGCAGAACGTCGGCGACTACCTGAACGGCGTGGTGCTGAAGACCTTCGACCTTTATGTGTACGAAGGCGACAGTGAGAAGTCCGACCGCTGGCTGGGCCTGTGGACCCTGTTCTACTGGGCCTGGTGGATATCCTGGGCGCCATTCGTGGGCATGTTCGTCGCGCGTATCTCCCGTGGCCGCACGGTGCGTGAGATGGTGGCCGGCGTGCTGCTGATTCCGCTGGGTTTCACCCTGGCGTGGCTGTCGATCTTCGGTAACTCGGCGCTGGACCTGGTGATGAACCACGGCGCGGTGGAGCTCGGCAAGACGGCGCTGGAACAGCCGTCCATGGCGATTTACCAGTTGCTGGAGCATTACCCGGCGTCGAAGGTTGTGATCGGCGTGTCGATCTTTGTCGGTTTCGTGCTGTTCCTGACTCCGGCGGATTCCGGCGCGGTGATGATGGCCAACCTTTCGTGCAAGGGCGGCAATGTCGATGAAGACGCCCCGCACTGGCTGCGGATCTTCTGGTCGGTGGTGATCACCCTGGTGACCATTGGCCTGCTGTTCGCCGGTAACTTCGAGGCCATGCAAACCATGGTGGTGCTGGCCGGTTTGCCGTTCTCGGTGGTGCTGGTGTTCTTCATGTTCGGCTTGCACAAGGCCATGCGCCAGGACGTGCAGATCGAACAGGAACAAGCCGAGTTGGCGGCGCGTGGTCGTCGTGGTTTCAGCGAGCGCTTGACGCAACTGGACCTGCAACCGAGCCAGTCGATCGTTCAGCGTTTCATGGACAAGCATGTGAGCCCGGCGTTGCAGGATGCGACGGCGCAAATGCGTGCTCAAGGCCTGGAAGTCCAGACGCTGCTGGGCAAGTCCAAGCGTTGCATGGGCGTGCGGGTCGAGATGGAAGAGGGCAACCCGTTTGTCTACGAAGTGAGCCTGGACGGCTACCTGGCCACGCCAACCGAATCGGCTCAGTCGGATGAAACGCGCCAGCGTTACTACCGCGCCGAGGTGTACCTGCACAACGGCAGCCAGGACTACGACTTGATGGGCTTCACCCAGGATCAGATCACCCGTGACGTGCTCGATCAGTTTGAAAGCCATCGGCAGCTCCTTGGCCGGGTGTATAGCTAAGACTTGAGGGATGCGGTGCGAGTAGCTGCACCGCAATCCCACAGGTTTTTCCACAGGTTCTATGCACCAACAAAAACGCCGCGATCCTCTCGCGGCGTTTTTGTGTCTGTTGCCTTAACCCAGGTTCTTGCCGAGCAGCGCGTGGTACAGCTCGCTGTCGCCGAGAATCCCGACCACATGGTTGTTGTCGTGCAGCACCAGTTTGTTGCCGGTCTGATAACGAATCTGCAGCGCGTCGCGCATGCCGATGTTCGAGTCCACCAGCGTTGGCCGACGACCCAAGCCTTCTACCGCCTGACCCGGTACCCAGTTCTGCAGGTCCAGGGCCGAGCCGTTCTGGCGGGCACCCTTGATGGTGTTGCCTTCCGCCAGGTCCAGCCACGAATCGCCGCCCGGATCGAGGCACACCGAACCGTTGATGCGTTTGCAGTTGTCCAGGGTGCGCATCAGGCTGCGACCGCACAGCACGTTCAGCGGGTTGGTGTGGGCCACGAAGGTCCGCACGTAGTCGTCCGCCGGGTTCAGCACGATCTCTTCCGGCACGCTGTACTGGATGATCCGGCCGTCTTTCATGATCGCGATACGGCTGCCGAGCTTCAGGGCTTCATCGAGGTCGTGGCTCACGAACACGATGGTTTTGCTCAGCTTGCGTTGCAGTTCCAGCAGTTCGTCTTGCAGGCCCTGACGGATCAGCGGGTCGAGCGCCGAGAACGGTTCGTCCATCAGCAGAATGTCGGCGTCCATCGCCAGGGCGCGGGCCAGGCCCACGCGTTGCTGCATACCACCGGACAGCTCGTTGGGTTTCTTGTTGCGCCACTGGGTCAGGCCCACCAGCTCAAGCTTTTCGTCCACCAGCTTGCGCCGTTCTTTCTCGGGACGACCCTGCATTTCGAGGCCGAAGCTGATGTTCTCGCGGACCGTCAGCCAGGGCATCAGGGCGAACTTCTGGAACACCATCGCAATGCGCTTGGTGCGCATCATTTTCAGTTCTGCCGGGGTACAGGACGCAATGTCGATCTGCTTGCCTTCATGTTCGACGAACAGTTTGCCGCGGCTGACGGTGTTGAGGCCGTTGATGCAGCGCAACAGGCTGGATTTGCCGGAGCCGGACAAGCCCATCAGTACGCAGATTTCACCTTTTTCGATGTCCAGGCTGGCCTTTTCGACCCCTACGATCTGCCCGGTCTTTTTCAGGATCTCGTTGCGGGTCATGCCTTGATCCAGCAGCTTGAGCGCCTCGCGTGGATCCCTGGAGAAAATAACGTCGACGTTATCGAAGCGAATAATGCTCATGCGTCACCCCCTACTTTGGCGTCGGGTTGTTTGCAGATACGGTCGAGCATGATCGCCAGCAGTACGATCGCCAGGCCGGCTTCGAAGCCCAGGGCGATATCAGCGGTATTCAGTGCGTTGACCACCGGTTTGCCCAGGCCGTCGGCGCCCACCAGTGCCGCGATCACCACCATCGACAACGACAGCATGATGCACTGGGTGATACCGGCCGCGATGCTTGGCATGGCGTGGGGCAGTTCGATTCGTGAAAGCAGCTGACGTCGCGAGCAGCCAAAGGCCTTGCCGGCGTCCATCAATTCTTCCGGTACATCGCGAATGCCCAGGTAAGTCAGGCGGATAGGCGCGGCAATCGCGAACACTACCGTCGAGATCAAGCCCGGGACCACACCCAGACCGAAGAGGGTCAGGGTAGGAATGAGGTACACGAAGGTCGGTACGGTCTGCATCAGATCGAGCACCGGACGCATCAATGTGTAGAACATCGGTTTGTGCGCGGCGACGATGCCCAACGGCACGCCGATGACCACGCAGACCAGGGTGGCGAACAGCACCTGGGCGAGGGTTTCCATGGTTTCCTGCCAGTACCCCAGATTGAGGATCAGCAGGAAGGAGGCGATGACGAAAACCGTCAGTCCCCACTTGCGTTGAATGAAGTGTGCCAGTAGTGCGATGAGGCCGATCAATGCCAGCGGGTTGAACCAGGTCAGCGCAAACGTCACGCCGTGGATCATCGTTTCCAGTGTCACGGCGATTGCGTCGAAGGTGTTGGCGCCGTGTTGCGTCAACCATTCAACGAAGCCCGCGATGTACTGGCCTAGGGGGATTTTCTGATCAATCAGCATGGTAGTGAACGTCCGCATGCAAGGAAATAAACAGCCCGGACGGCGTGAGCCGCCCGGCGTAAGCGATGCTCCCTAATTCAAGGCTGGGCAAGCTTGGCTTTCACGGCCTCCAGGCCTGGTTTACCGTCAATGGTGGTCACGCCAGCGAGCCAGGTATCGAGCACCTGTGGATTCTTTTTCAGCCAGGCCTTGGCGGCCGCTTCAGGCTTCATCTTGTCGTCCAGGATGTTGCCCATGAGGGTGCTTTCCATGTCGACAGTGAACTCCAGATTCTTCAGCAACTGACCCACGTTGCTGCATTCCTGGGCGTACCCCTTGCGGGTATTGGTCAGGACGGTTGCTGCACCGAAATCCGGGCCGAAATAATCGTCGCCGCCGGTGAGGTATTGGATTTTGAAACGCTTGTTCATCGGGTGAGGGGCCCAGCCGAGGAACACCACGGCGGTGTCGCGCTTCTGCGCGCGGTCGACCTGGGAGAGCATGCCGGCTTCACTGGATTCAACCACTTTGAAACCGGCGTCTTTGAGGCCGAAGGCGTTCTTGTCGATCATACTCTGGATCAGACGGTTACCGTCGTTACCCGGCTCGATCCCGTAGATCTTGCCGTCGAGTTCTTTCTTGAACTTGGCGATGTCGGCGAAATCATGCAGGCCTTTGTCATACAGGGCCTGTGGTACAGCCAGGGTGTATTTGGCGCCCTTGAGGTTGGTGCGCACGGTTTCCACGGTGCCGGCATCGCGGTAGGCCTTGATGTCGTTTTCCATGGTCGGCATCCAGTTACCGAGGAACACATCCATGTTCTTGCCGTCGGCCAGGGACTTGTAGGTCACCGGCACGGAAATCATGGTGGTCTTGGTCTTGTAGCCCAGGGCGTCGAGTACGACGCTGGTGGTTGCGGTTGTCGCGGTGATGTCGGTCCAGCCGACATCGGAGAAGTTTACGGTACTGCATTGTGCCGGCTCGGCGGCTTGCGCCAAGAGCGGCAGACTAAGCATGGCGGCCAACAACAACGACGGGGAACCTTTCATGGATGGACTCCTTGGTGTTTTTTTTGGCAGTGTTCCGACTGGGACCACCGCACTTATGGGTTGCGGTTGGATGGCGTTTTGGAGACAGCTCTACCACGGCGCCTTGCAATCGAGTCGATACGATCATGTACCAGTGAAAATCTGACGCCTACAGGGTGCGTCGTAACCAGTACAGGGATGGTCGCATCCAGTGTCAGTGACGTCGTTTACAGCTTTTTTCAGCCTGTTTTCCCCCTCCGCGTCGCAAAAAAACGGCGAAAACGCGACGTAAAAGACATGCGGCGTTGGTGGGCATGAGTGCGTCGGTGTGAGACGTCGAACGACACATTAAAAGCCTGATGATGCGGCCATCCTGACGGATTGCAGCTTGAGCGTAGCAGCTCCGTCACCGGGCGCTTTTGCGCCTGGAATTGGCACATCCAGGAGTCCGGCAGTAATGGCTATCAGTGTTTTCGACCTGTTCAAAATCGGCATCGGCCCTTCCAGTTCGCACACCGTGGGGCCTATGCGGGCGGCGGCGCTGTTCGTGCAAGGCTTGCGTGAACGCGGGTTGCTGGAGCAAGTACGGCGCGTCGAAGTCCGGCTTTTCGGTTCGTTGTCGGCCACGGGCATTGGCCACGGCAGCGACAACGCGGTGATCATGGGGTTGATGGGCGAATGGCCGGATGCGATCGATCCGTCGCAAATCGGCATTCGCATCGCCACCCTGCGCGAAACCCACACACTGTTGCTTGACGGTCGTTTGTCGGTGCCGTTCATCTGGGGCCGCGACATGCGCCTGATCGACGAGAACCTGCCGTTCCATCCCAACGCCATGACCCTGATTGTCGAAGACGATCACGGCGAGTTGCATCGCGACACCTACTATTCGGTCGGCGGTGGTTTTGTCGTCGATGAAGCCCAGGCGTCCAGCGGTGTGGTCGACCTCGACAGCACCGTATTGCCTTACGATTTCTCCAGCGCCGCCGAGCTGTTGGAACTGTGCAAAAAGCACGACCTGCGCGTGGCTGAGTTAATGATGGCCAACGAGAAGGTCTGGCGCAGTGAAGAAGAGATACGCAGCGGCCTGATGACGCTCTGGCGCGCCATGCAGGATTGCGTGGATCACGGCCTCAGGCACGAAGGCATCCTGCCCGGCGGCCTGAATGTGCGCCGGCGCGCGGCCAAGCTGCATCGCAGCCTGCAGGAGTTGAACAAGCCCAACGTGATCGGCTCGACGCTCAGCGCCATGGAGTGGGTCAACCTGTTCGCCCTGGCGGTCAACGAAGAAAACGCGGCCGGCGGGCGCATGGTCACGGCGCCGACCAATGGTGCAGCGGGGATCATTCCGGCGGTGTTGCACTACTTTATGAAATTCAGCGAAGACGTGACCGACGCCAACGTCGTCGACTACTTCCTTGGCGCCGCTGCGGTCGGGATTCTGTGCAAGAAAAACGCCTCGATCTCCGGTGCCGAAGTCGGTTGCCAGGGGGAGGTCGGTTCGGCCTGCGCCATGGCGGCGGCCGGGTTGGCGCAAATCCTCGGCGCCACGCCGGAGCAACTGTGCAACGCAGCGGAAATCGGCCTCGAACATAACCTCGGCCTGACCTGCGACCCGGTGGGCGGGCTGGTGCAGGTGCCGTGCATCGAGCGCAACGCGATTGCCGCCGTCAAAGCGATCAACGCGGCACAGATGGCTTTGCGCGGCGATGGTCAGCATTTCATCTCGCTGGATCGGGTGATCCGCACCATGCGCGATACCGGTGCCGACATGCATGACAAATATAAGGAGACATCGCGGGGTGGTTTGGCGGTCAGCGCTGTAGAGTGCTGAGACCGCGTCGACCCCAATCGCTGGCAAGCCAGCTCCCACAGTGATTTGTGGTGTGATCCAGATATCAGACACACCGAAGAACCTGTGGGAGCT